>JABDAV010000098.1 GCA_013289015.1 Bacteroidota bacterium
GGCGAAGTGGAAGATTACACGGTAAATATTTCAGGGGGCAGTGGTCTTATTGCTGATGATGGTTCAGCTTCTGCATTATTAAGTACTGTTTCCGTTTCGCCCAATCCTGTTGTATCTTCTGTTGTAAAACTGGATTATACACTTGCCAAAGCAGGCAACATTACGTTCACATTAACGGATGCGAACGGTGTTCAGAAAGGAGTATATAAGGCAGGCAACCAGAACACAGGTTCAAATACTTACCGGTTGAACAATCTTTCTTCACTGCATAATGGTTATTATTATATCGCTGTGCAGCAGGATGGATTGGTTATCGGGAAGATCAACTTATTAATAGCACACTAAAATTTGTTAAGACACCATAAAACAAGGCCACCTTTAAGGTGGCTTTGTTGTTTTATACAGTTGCGTATAATTTGATTATAATCATATGTGAACAATAGATTCTAAGCCTTAATTTCGCGGCGATCTTAAGAAGCTGTTTAAATTTATAGTTTGCAAAAACATCTTTATAAGAAAATGAATACAATATGCATTTGAACCACATAGGATCATAGACGCATAGGGATCACATAGACTTACCTATGTGTGCATTTTCTGTGTATCTGTTGTGGTAAAAATATCTGCATACGAAATATTTGAAATCATTTTTAAACAGCTTTTAAGAACATACATTTAATTAATAAATAATGATGGCGGGTGTAATCAGCAACGAGCGTAAAAAGATCCATCCCCACAAGTTCATACTGTGGGTGGCTATGGGTAGTATTGTAATGATGTTTGCAGGCTTAACAAGCGCCTATATTGTACGGCAGGCAGGCGCTAACTGGCTGCAATTTGATCTTCCTCCTGTTTTCTGGGCTTCCACTGCGGTTATTTTATTCAGCAGTCTTACCATGCACCTCGCTTTAAAATCTTTCAAAGCAAGAGAAATGCGGCGGTATAGAATATTGATAACCATTACTGCAATTGCAGGTATTCTTTTCGCCGGGTTACAATACGAAGGTTTTAAATTTTTATATCAAAACGGCGTACAGATACTGGGACCAGGCAGCAACCCCTCCGCGTCATTTCTTGGTATTATTGTTGGCTTGCATGCCCTTCACGTGCTGGGCGGTGTAATAGCTTTAATGACAGTGTTTTTCAGGGCTTACAGCCGTAAGGTAAAAAGCTATACCGCAACGCCTGTTGAAATTGCTGCTACCTACTGGCATTTTGTAGATATATTGTGGATATATCTTTTCATCTTTTTAAAATGGTTTTAGATGATTATTGTGCGTATCATCAGTTTGATGATAATGAAGCAATACATGTTGAATAAGTGAATAAAAATAAAGTTCAGCGAATTAATATTTTTTAAGCCTTAGCCAATAACTTTGCTGCAATACAAGTTTTGATCAATCATGGATACAACTGTTACAACAACTACCGGGTCCTGGAAGGGTGGAAGAAGCCCTTTTAATGTTGAGTATGGTAAATTGATGATGTGGTATTTTTTAATGAGCGATGCGTTTACATTCGGCGCCTTTCTTATTGCTTATGGAACTACAAGATTTGCAACCAACGGATGGCCCAATCCAAATGAGGTTTTTGATAAATACCCGTTGTCAGATGTATTTGGCAAGCCTATGCCTTTAGTGTTCGTGAGTATTATGACCTTTATTTTGATCATCAGTTCTGTTACCATGGTGCTTGCGGTACATGAAGGCCACAATATGAACAGGAAAGGTGTGGCAAAATATCTTGTCCTTACCATTATCGGAGGCCTTGCATTTTTAAGCTGCCAGGCCTGGGAGTGGACACATTTATATCATGAAGGCGCATGGTGGGGCAGCAATCCTTTTCCAAATGCCGATGGTACCCTCAGTACAACCAACTTCACCAACTTCTTTTTTACCATAACCGGTTTTCATGGTTTTCACGTATTCTCAGGTGTTATTATAAATATCATTATGCTTACAATGGTATTGAAAGGCACATTTGACAGAAGAGGGCATTACCTCATGGTAGAAAAAGCCGGCTTATACTGGCATTTTGTAGATCTTGTCTGGGTGTTTGTATTTACTTGTTTTTACCTTATCTAAATAAACATACTAATGGATCATACTTTAGAATCGTTAGCAGCAGAGCAACACGTAGGCGGCGGTAAAAAAGAAATATGGAAAGTAACCATTATTCTTTCAGTGCTTACATTGATTGAGTTGGCTTTCGGGTTTTCAATGATGGGCATGCAGGATGGCCTGGGTAAACATTTTATAAAAGGAGTTATTATAATACTCATGCTTGCAAAAGCATTTTATATTGTTGGATATTTTATGCATCTGAGGCACGAGGTAAGAAATCTTATAATGACAGTTTGTGTGCCTTTGTTTTTATTTGTGTGGTTTATCACAGCTTTTCTTACCGATGGAAATTCTTTTAAAAACGATAAGAACAGGTGGGACAGGAATCACCTGGAACGCAGCAAGGAACCAATGCCCAAGCAGGATGAAGGAACACATAAGCTCGGATAAAAATTTTTGTGAAACACGAAATAATAAACATTAACCATCGCACCTTTGCGATGGTTTTTTATTTGCTGAAAGTGTTTAGGCTTTAAAAATAGCATACCATTTAGCACGTCATTGTAACGACAGGAGAAATCTCTGCATTGTTCACAAGTTAATTATGTAACAGAGATGCCCGGTCCCCGGTATGACGACCCAAAAGCTTACGATATCATTTAAGATAAAAATTTTAACCGTTCTTAACAGGCAAACTCCTAATGAATAAAAAAGCTTTACTCGCATTTGCAATAGCAGTATTAATTCCGTTGATAAGTTATTTCTGGGTTAAAGAGGCAAGTGATAATGCTACTATAATGCCTGCGCATTATTTACCTGATACAGTTATTAATCACATTGAAAAAGGCAAGATGACAGATGATACAGTTTGGCATAAAGTTGCCAACTTTCATTTGATCAATCAACTTGGCGATACAGTGAGCTTATATGATCTTAAAGGCAAACTGATAGTGATGGATTATTTTTTCACTTCCTGCCGCTCCACCTGTCCAATGCTTACACAGAATATGCTGAAGATGCAGCAGTCTTTTGCCAAAGGCGGAGATGATATGTCAACACCTGATTCAAGCATCGTTCAGTTTGTTTCTTTTAGTGTTGACCCGGAAACTGATTCTGTTGCGCGCTTAAAAAAATATGCAGACCATTATCAAATTGATCCCGACAACTGGTGGCTGCTTACCGGCAACCGCGACTCAATTTATAACTATGCTTTCCAGGAATTAAAGGTTGATAAGTTTGATACCATTCCCATCAATCCTGATTTTGTTCATACAACAAGATTTGTTTTGATCGATAAAAAATTTCAATGTCCGTGGTTACTATGACGGCCTTGATTCAACTTCGCTCGATAAACTTTCAAAAGACATAGGGCTTTTAATGCTTGCGGTGGATGATAATCCTGAAGACTTACCTTTTGACCCTGTTTTGATGGCTATATTTTTTGCAATAGCTCTTGTAGTTACCATCATTGTAACGCGACTTATTTTCAGAAAAAAGAATACCCATGAATGAACTGCCGCAACCTTCGCTGCGCAAGAATGATAAGCAGGCAACCTTACTGATAATTGTTTTTTCTTTTGTTGTATTTGCCGCTGTTAGTTTTTTAACGCAGGTTAAATTCAATTTCGATCTTCCTTTTAACGTACATGTATTTGCTTTGGCTAATGCTATAATTAACTCGGTCATTGCCGTACTGTTATTGCTTGCATTAATAGCAGTAAAAAGCCATAAATATCTTTTGCACAAACGCATTATGCTTACTGCATTAATTCTTTCTGTTGTGTTTCTCGTGTCTTATATCGCACATCATTTGCTGGCAGGTGAAGCTATTTATGGCGATGCAAATCATGACGGTGTTTTGAGTGATACAGAAAAACTGGCGGTGGGCTCATCAAGAACTATATACCTCATCATATTGTTCTCACATATTTTTTTAGCTGCTGTTATTTTGCCGTTTATTTTATTTACAGCTTACCGCGCACTGATCGCAGAATATCCAAAACACAAAAAGCTTGCGCGGTTAACATGGCCGCTTTGGTTTTATGTTGCAGTAACCGGTCCGGTTGTTTACTGGATGATCCATCCGTATTACAGGTAATTAAGAGGCTGCAACAATAATTCATCCGATGTTTTCATAAATTAAATTGTATGTGTACATTTATACAAAACTAAATGTACACATATGAAAATAAAATTTACACCCTTCATTTTCGCATTCGCAGGCATCATTTTTTTTTTCGCAACCAGGCTTAATGCACAAGCCATTAACAGGCAGGATTCACTGGCGTTGGTAGATTTGTACAACAACACCAACGGGCCGGCCTGGAACAATCATGCTAACTGGCTAACTGCAACTCCTGTAAGTACCTGGGCAGGAATAACCGTATCAGGAGACAGGGTGACGTGGATAGCGATTTCCACGAATAACCTGCAGGGCCAATTGCCCACCAGCATCGGTAAACTTACTGCCTTGCAATACCTGGTGTTAGATTTTAACCAGCTCACCGGTACTATTCCTCCGGCCATAGGAAATCTCATCAACCTGTTGCAGTTACAGCTATACAAAAACCAATTCACCGGTACCGTGCCTGCCAGTTTCACCAAATTAACGAAGCTGCAATGGTTACAACTGCAATTCAACCAGCTTTCAGGAAAAATTCCTGTCGCCGTATGTAATATTCCTTCGCTTCAAATTCTGAAGTTAGACGATAACCAGTTCAGTGGCCGTATCCCTGATGCCATTGACAGGCTGACTAACCTGGTAATTTTAGACCTGAGCGATAACCAGCTTACAGGCCCTATTCCTGATTCCATTACCACACTTTCTTTATTGGGGGAACTGGATCTGTTTGGTAACCAGCTTTCAGGAAGAATTCCGGCGTCCATCGGCCACATGAATGTTCAAACCCTGTCGCTAAACAATAACCAGCTTAGCGGCCCGATCCCTTCTGAAATAGGCAATTTATTCAGTACCTCTTTCCTTAATCTCCAGGATAATAAGCTAAGCGGTGACCTGCCAACAACTATCCTGAGTCTTCACAATCTCAGCCAACTGGATATAAGCGGCAACCAGCTTACCCTCAAACAAAATGTCAATTTTGATCTTTCCGGTTTACCTTTTTTGGGTACGCTGAATTTTAGTACCAATAAATTTACATTTAATGGCATAGAATCGATCGCGGCAACCTATCATCATAAGTTTACCTATTCGCCGCAGGCCACCATTCCCGTACGCCAGCATGGCACCACGCTTATGGTAGCTGCAGGCGGAACAACCGGCAATAATACTTACACCTGGTTCGAAGTAGGTAAAACAACAAGTACAGTCATTGTGGGTGATTCCACTTTTCAGCCTGCAGAGAGTGGCCGTTACTTTGCACGGATCAAAAATGCTGTTGCAACACATTTGACGCTCAGCACAGATACCATCACCTACTCAATACCGCTTGCAACAACAGGTATAGATGCTGCGATTGGCAAAACTGTTACATCATCTTTAATAGTTTATCCTAACCCTGTTACAGGTAATGTATTGCATATACAATTGAACGGAAATGCAAACATCACCATCACAAACGCATCCGGCAGGATACTGCTTACAAAACAGGTAAATGGCCTTACCACTATCGCTACTACTTCCTTTGCAAAAGGATTGTATTACATTAAAAATAACAATACCGGTGAGACAAAACAGTTCGAGGTAATGCAATAAGACGTTAATAGTTAATATATAAATATTGCGGGCATTTTTTTAATGCGGCCAGGGTGGGCATTGATAATATTTTTAAGTGTGGTAACTTAAAAATAATTCAACCTGTGCCAAGCCGGTGTTTAAATTCAAATTCTATGATCCGGGGAAATCTTACCTCTGTTATCTCCTTATCTCTGTGCGCAGCATTTATCGCACAGAGGTAACAGGGCAAACGGAGAAACCAGCATTGCTATATGCAATTGCATTTCATATTGATTGAAACATTGGCTTTATCCCGAATTCACATTATCTTAGTTGAAGATCGTCTTCAAATGAAATATACTATTTGCTTTCTACTCATTGTATGCCTGAGCTGTGCAAGAAAACCTTATGCTTCATCCAACAAAATATATAAGCAGCAAGCCAAACAATTGGCCGAAACACTAAAACAATACCCGCTTAAAGATTCGTTTGGCAGTACTGATTTTATAGGTACTACCAATTTTAATTTACGCAAACCCAATTTTGTTATCATTCATCATACGGCGCAAAACAGTTGCGAACAAACGCTGAAAACATTTACTACGCAACAAACGCAGGTGAGTGCGCATTATGTTATTTGTAAAGACGGAACTGTTCATCACATGCTTAACGATTACATGCGCGCATGGCACGCCGGCGTTGGCAAATGGGGAAATGATGTTGATATAAATAGCAATAGTATTGGTATCGAGCTTGACAATAACGGTTATGAACCTTTTACTGATGACCAGCTAAACAGCTTATTGAAATTGCTTGCTGCATTAAAGAAGCAATACAATATTCCCGCCGCAAATTTTATTGGCCATGCTGATATTGCACCTGCAAGAAAAAATGATCCTAATGTTTTTTTCCCCTGGAAAAGGCTTGCTGACAGTGGTTACGGTTATTGGTATGCTGATACAACGAACCTGGTGTTGCCTTCAAACTTTAATGACCTGCAGGCGTTGCGCATTATCGGGTATGACATTAAAGACACTACCGCAGCCATCGTTGCATTTAAACGCCACTGGTTGCAGGATACGTTGCCGGGGCTTGATTCAGCGCAATACAAAGTGTTATTCGAGGTGATGAAGAAGTATGAATAACCCGTTACAGGAGTTTTTGTCAGGCGATAAACAAGAGCTATTGAGCAGTTGTCTAAATGAGTGGCCGCTTCCTGCGCTTATAGTGAGCTTATTGTTTTATCATTCGTATCGTTCTTCGTTCACCGCTTTGTTCTATAAGTGTTATAAAATATATACCTGCTGAAAAATGTGTTACATCTAATTGCTTAAGATTGATGCCCGGAATGGAAATATTTTTTTGTATCAATAACGTTCTGCCATGAATGTCATTAATCTCTATTGAACAGGTTTCGCTGGTTGTAGTGAAGAATCTTACGATCGCAATATCATTAACCGGGTTAGGCACCAGGGTAATTGCATTACCTGCCAAAAATTTATTTGAGATTGCTTCCGATATATTGAAATCAGGATCATCTTTTAAACTATTCTTTTTTATACTTATTGCTAAAACAGTTGAATCAGAAATTCCACAGGGATTACTTGCATATACTGAAACTGTTCCCGGAGAAGTTCCCCATGTTACCATAACAGAGGATGTGCCCTGGCCGGAAGTAATAAATCCTCCAATTACAGTCCAGTGATAAATATTACCGGCATTAGCGTGTTTAACTTTATACGTTATTCCTGCCTGATTACTTTTAACGTTCCTGGGGCCATTTATTCCGTCGGGTTCAGGAGGGCTAACTAAAAGGCCATCATTTATAGTTATTCCATCTGTATCACTGCAGTTATTTACATCACTTACAGGATATAGCTGGTATCCTGCATACTGTACGAATTTTCCTGTTCCTGTATAAGGTGGGGTGCCTCCCAATGCATGCACGGTAACTGTGGTTGACCCGCCTTTGCAGATAATATTATTGCTATTCGTAACGGTTGTTACCAGTGCCGCCTGTGGTTGGGTTATTGCAAATGTGTTTGAAGCACTGCATCCATAAGCGGAATTTATTACAATAGTGTAATTGCCGGGTTGCAGGTTGCTGATATCTTGTGTTGTGTCATACCAGAATGGTTGTATATTGTTTGTCCATTTATAGGTAAACGGCCCTGTTCCTCCTGCAGGCTGCAGGTCAATAAAGCCATTTTTATTGTTGAAACAGGTTACATTGGAAACAACTGCATTAAGCGCGGGACTTGAGTTTAAAACAGAGCCGTTCACCTGCACAAAAGCTCTTTTTTTGCCGCCACCTGTAATAGGAATATTACCTGAAATATCTCCTGCATTGGCTGTATTTATTTTTACATAAATAGTTTGATTGATGGTGTTGCCGTAATTACTAATGATTAAGGTATCAGTAAAATTTCCTGTAGCTGAAGTTGAAAAGCTACAGTTATTAAAAGGACCTATTTGTACATTGCTGCTGTCTAAAAATGCAGCATGTAATACAAACGGGTTGGATGCAACAATTGAGTTAACGCAAACCGTATCAAATGAGCTGAGGAAGGTTGTTATAAAACCGGCATCGGGTAGCTGGGGTCTTGATAATTCAACCACACTGAAAATTACATTTTGCCTGCCTGTGTTTTGTATATAAAAATCAGAATTCTTTGAAGAGCTGTTTCCAAAATTTGCGTCCGGTAAAACTACCCTGTATTTTTTCCATGTATTTGTATTGGTGCAAACTACCCTTCCGGAAGTTTTGTTACTATTACCAACAGCATCGTAAAACAATGCCCAGCTTCCGTAGCCGCTGTCAAAGTATGTTATTTCAATTGCTACAGGATACAGGCCTTTCAAAGGGGCATTCCTTAAAAAATTATCATCAACATCAAAGTACAATGCGTTTTTTTTATTCGCCACATCAAATCCCCGGGCATACCGTCCATACATAACAATGCTGTCGGCATCATCAACATTCCAATATCCTGCGCTTGTTGCATTGGCATTTACCTGGTGAAGGTATCTTTCATAATTGCCCGGCAATAAATGCCAGCCCACATCATTCGTTCCGTTGGCTGCCAGGCTGCCTAAGTCGTAACTTATTGCAGCTGCAGTATCTTCCAGTTTTGCTCCGTAACTGCTGTAAGCGCTATATATGTTCATATACCTGCTTACGTTGGTTTGACTAACAGCACCGTATGCAATTGAAGGAAACCTTATGCTGTCAGAAGCATCAAGCACATCCTTTAATGCACACATAGCATTGGTTGCAAGGCCGGGTATTTTTTGCCCTGCATATTTATTGAAGAATGCAAATGTTGAATCATAGTCAGGATCGCTTATAAAATCTGAAGTTTCATTTGGCCAATCAAGCCCCCAATAAATGCAGTAACACATAATGCCAAACATTTCTTTGTAGTGATCTTTTAACCACCAGCCCGTATATAATTGTTGTCCGACAATCTCGCTCCTGGACATTATAAATTGGCTATTCTGAGGTTGATTCAAAATATGGTAGAGCCAGCTTTGTTTGTCAAGTTCCATATTTATCTGGGAGCCTTTTGCAAAGCTCCCGCATTTTAGCCATCCGCCCGGGCAATTATTCAACAGCCAGTATGTTTGTGTTGAATCTGAAGGATCAGGATTACTCAACAAACGGATGGAAGGAATAAGATTTTTATACTCATTATAATAATATGCAGAATACACCCTGAATAAACTATCAAACTGCGCAGGGCTTATTTGATATTGGGCAGGAACAATGCCTTTATATGTTATGGGATCTCCGGTGCTTCCAAAACAACCTTGTATGCCTGTGACCAGGTTTCTTGTTGATGAAGGATAATTTTGAATGTGCCGGCATACACTGTCAATCATTCTCTTAAAATAATTATTATAATTGCTATCAAGATAGTAGGGCGAATATGCTACTGAATCACCTGCATTATCAGTTGCAGTAACTTTGGGCACACCATTGGAGTATATCCAATCCGGCGCACCAGGGCCAGTGTAGACAAGAACGATAACAGGCATGCTGTCTGCGATATGCTGATTGACGTCGCTGTCGAATATAGTCCAATTCCAATTGTTGGAAGAGGTTTCAATATCAGACCAGTTAATGTTTGCAAGCCGGCCATAAAACTCAGGGTAAGCTTTAGCACTTAAGGGCGTTCCGTAGTCCTGCCATATCCCGTCATTTGCGGATATTCTGTTTGCAGTTTGGCCCTTTGTCGCAATAAAGGAAATAATGAATAGCAAGACAATGCAATGCCTTTTGATATGGTCGCTCATAAAACAGTATTGGGTTTGAAAAGATATTTTCCCATTTAAAAAGCAGCGTCAAATTAAAATTTAAAAAACAACTTCAAAAGGCATAGCAATATTCTTCATCAATAATTTTCCTAATAATTTTTAGTTGATTTGCAAAGCAATCTTAATCAGGATAGCAGATAATAAAATTAGTTTGCAGCGATGGTAAATATAAAATAATTAATATATAAATATATAATAATTTTTTGTTACGATATACATCGCCCTGCTGTTTTTTCGCAAAAAAGAAATTAAAAAGCTCTCGCCTTTTTACAGGTGTTTTTAGTTTACAGATCAGCGCTTCGGGCAGGGTTTCATATCACTATTGTTTTATCATTTTTATTGTTCTTCTTTCGCCGGGTTTGTTCTGTAAGCGTTATAAAATACATGCCTGCAGAAAGGTTGGCCACCAAATTTTAAAAGGAAACTTAAAGGATCAAAGTGTATGAAAAGCTTTTTATTTTTTTTCATCTTTATTTAATTCTCATACATAAAGAATAAAGACCGGGTTGTATAAATGACCAGGGTTTATGATCAACAGTTAAAGATAAAATTGATTTTTTCAACTACAGAATTAAATGCTGTCTCATTGCACTACTTTCTCAACGCGTATTCCTGCATTTAAAATATTTTGAAGCGGATCTTCACGCATTACCTGTTGCAACATAAATGTGTAATCACCGTTGCTGAGTTTTAACGGGTGACTGAAAAGTAATACACGCTGTTCAATAATATCATCCATGGATGCGCCCATCCATCCGTTGCTGTTGGTGAGTTGCAAATTAAGTCTTTGTGTTTGTGGTTTTTTGCCTGGGATGCTATAGGTAAAATCAATCCAGATATTGTTGAAATGATAAGATTCTGTGTGACGCAATACCAGGTAAATATTGTAATACGCCAAACTATCGGTTGCATTAAATGTAAATGATAAGCGGTTATTGCTGCTCCATTCATGCTTTGGGACAGGGCTGTTTTTTTCATACACATCAATAGTGTTGCAGGATGTAAATATTAAAGCAGCAACGATAAATATTTTGTAATTAAAAAGCTGCATGCTTACAACACATTTAATATTTGCTCTTTTGCTTTTTCCAGTTCATCTTTCATAAGCACTACACATCTCTGCACATCGGAATCATAAGCCTTGGAGCCCGTTGTATTTATTTCCCTGCCAATTTCCTGCAGAATAAAAGAAAGCTTCTTTCCTTTAATTATAGATTTATCATCAAGCACTTCCCTGAAATAGGCGCAATGATTTTTCAAACGCACCTGCTCTTCACTTATATCTATCTTTTCAATGTAATAAATCAGTTCCTGCTCCAGCCGGTTAGGATCATAATTTTCTTTACCCAAATTTTCATCCAATACTTTCTGCAAGCCTTCTTTTATTTTTATTCTTCGCAGCGGTTCAAGCGAAGCAATGGCCGCCTGTTGTAATTCAATGTTTGCAATTCTTATAATAAGATCATCTTCCATGCTCCTGCCTTCTTCTATGCGGTGGCTGTTCAGATCATTAATAGCATCGTTCAAAACTTTTGAAAATAATTCCCATTCATCTTCTGCAATTACTTCAGTTGATGTACCAATAACATCGGGCAGGCGTAATAAAGCGCTTAAAATATTTTCCTGTGATAAGCCCAGTTCTTTTGATAATTCAAAAACAGGTTCGTAATAAGCCTTTACAATGTTTTTATTTACGCGGCTGGCTTTGTCGGTACCATTTTGTGAAAGTGTTATTACGCATTCAATACTTCCACGCATTAAACCTTCATTTAAAATATTTCTTATTTCAAATTCGTAAGGTTTTAAAAGCGCGGGCATGGTAAGGCGAATGTCATATTGTTTGCCGTTAAGCGAACGTAATTCTATTAAAAAGGTTTTGCCGGCTATAGTTTTTTCTGCACGGCCATATCCTGTCATTGAGTAGAGCATATTCGGAATGTATGTTTGCAAAGAAAAGTAATTATGAGCAAGCTGCTTGTATTGTTTTTAAGTAAAATGATTAACGAATTACTTGCTTATTGTGATTGTTTTAAATTTATTTTTGAATAAAACGCGTTGAACTTTCCTTCTGTTGCAATAGTGATCTTAAATTATAATGGCCGCAATTATCTTGAAAAATTTCTGCCTTCTGTTTTCGCATCAACCTATCCCTGTAAAAAAATAATAATTGCTGATAACGGATCTACCGACGACAGTGTGTTGTATCTCGCTAATAATTTTAAAGACGCTGAAATTATTTTACTCGATAAAAATTATGGCTTTGCCGGTGGTTATAATAAAGCATTATCTAAAGTTAAATCAGACTATTATATTCTTTTAAATTCGGATGTTGAAGTAGTGCCTGGCTGGCTTGAAGCTTTGATAAACCTGATGGAATCAGATAAAAACATTGCAGCTTGCCAACCCAAAATACTATCGTACTACAACAAAAAGTTTTTTGAACATGCAGGCGCATGTGGCGGATGGATGGATGGATTAGGCTATGCTTTTGCACGTGGAAGGGTGTTCGATATTTGTGAAGAAGACAATGGCCAATATGATTCGCTTACAAAAGTGTTTTGGGCAACCGGTGCTGCTTTATGCATACGGTCAGAAATATTTCATGAATTGCATGGTTTCGACAACCATTTTTTTGCGCATATGGAAGAAATAGATCTTTGCTGGCGTTTGCAGCGCAAAGGGTATTCAGTTTATTGTTGTCCTTCATCTGTTGTTTATCATGTTGGCGGCGGCACTTTACCAAAAACAAACAGCCGCAAAACATTCTTAAATTTCAGGAACAATTTCATCATGCTGCTTAAGAATTTTTCTTTCTTTGAATCTTTATGGAAAATTCCTTTACGTGTTTTGTTGGACTGGATATTTGCTTTTAAGAGTTTGTTGCAAAAAGATGTGCGATCTTTTGCGGCTGTGTTTAAAGCGCATGCCGGCGTTTTACGATGGATATTTATTCAGTATAAATATCCCAGGCTTCCTTCAAGGAAATTAAGAAAATTACCAGGAGTATACAGGGGCTCACTTGTTTGGGCGTACTTTATCAGCAGGAAAAAACATTTTTCAGAAATTGTTAATGAGAAGAAATAATATTTGTTGGCAGCCCTTACTTTTGCAACGTAAACCTTCAACATGTCACACGAAATAGATTATAAAGAGAAAGAGTTTGGTTATAATTGGGTAAACTCTTCACGTTTTTTATTTTACCTGCAGGTGCTTTGTTTGGTTGCTCTTTCTACAGGGATGTGCTTCTACCTGTATACCTACAGGTATAAAGGCAAACCGGATGTAGAAGTGCCATCAAACACTTTATATACTCCTCAATACAAATAATTGGCTTAAAATTTTTTTGCAGTTTGCTGCAGATTACTATTTTTGCCGTCCTTTAAAAGTTCTTATACATAATGCGGAAGTAGCTCATTTGGTAGAGCACGACCTTGCCAAGGTCGGGGTAGCCGGTTCGAGCCCGGTCTTCCGCTCTCTTTTAAAAGTTATTTGTTATAGGTTATTTGTTATTGAATGCTTTAATAACAAAAGCTTGTTAGCCAATAACTTTTTTTATTGCCCTGGTGGTGGAACTGGTAGACACGCAGGACTTAAAATCCTGTCCGCCGCAACGCGGGTGCGGGTTCAATTCCCGCCTGGGG
>JABDAV010000099.1:0-3543 GCA_013289015.1 Bacteroidota bacterium
CTCCAGGATATGTTGGTTATGACCAAGGTGGCTTGCTTACCGAGGCAGTAACGAAAAATCCTCATTCAGTGTTATTGCTTGATGAAATTGAAAAAAGCGCATCCAGATGTCTTTAACTTACTGTTACAGATAATGGATCACGGTACCTTAACGGATACTAACGGTCGTCAGGCAGATTTCAGACACGTTATTTTGGTGATGACTTCTAATGCGGGTGCGAGTGAATTAGTACGTAATTCCATTGGTTTCTCAGTACAGGATAATAGCAATGATGGTCTGGAAGTGATCAAAAAACAATTCAGTCCTGAATTTAGGAACAGACTTGATGCCATTATTAATTTTGCTCCATTGGATTCAGTAACTATAGGCTTGGTTGTTGATAAATTCATTATGGAGTTGGATGAGCAATTAAGTCATAAAGGTGTTAGCTTTAGTGTAGATAAAACAGCTCGTGAATGGTTAATTGAGCACGGTTACGATAAAGTAATGGGCGCACGCCCCATGGCACGATTAATTCAAGAAAATGTGAAAAAGCCACTTGCTGATGAGCTTTTGTTTGGTAAGCTAATGCATGGTGGGCATGTAACCTTAAAAGTTAAGGATGGTAAATTGCATTTTGATAGCCATGATCATAGAGAGGGCGTTGTATAAATGGCATTGTCTGTAACAATAATTGCTAAAAATGAAGAACGAAATATAAGAAGATGCCTTGAATCAGTTCAGTTTGCTGACGAAATAATAGTTCTGGATTCTGGAAGTGCAGATAACACAGTTGCTGTAGCTAAAGAATATACAGAGCATGTTTTTTCAACTGATTGGCCTGGTTATGGGGCACAAAAACAAAGAGCGCTATTAAAGGCTACAGGCGATTGGGTATTAAATCTTGATGCTGATGAAGCAATCAGTGAGAAGTTACAGCAGGAAATACTTCAGGTAATTGCGTCTGATAAAGCTGATGCTTACCGTATTGCAATTCGCATGAATTTTTATAATCAACCGCTAAAATACTCATCAAGTCCTAAACGACATGCACGACTTTTTAAGCGTGAAAATACTTATTTTAGTACAGATATTGTACATGAAAAAATTATCCTTCCAGAGGGTACACGTATAGGAAAACTCAAAAATTCCATTATGCATCATTCATTTAAAGATGTGAGTCATATGCTTTATAAGATGAATAAGTACTCATCTTATAGTGCAAAAACATATATTGCCAAGAAAAGAAGGCCTGGTTTTGTAAAAACTTTGGCAAGTACTTCTTGGATGTTTTTCAGATGTTATGTATTACAGCGAGGCTTTTTAGATGGTAAAGTAGGTTTTTTGTTTTCGGTTTTTAATGCCCAGGGAACTTTTTATCGTGGCATTAAACAGATATACCAAGACAGTGATATAGACCAATTACCTAATTTAGCGAAAATCAAAGAGGATTCAGTGTGAAACATATTTTGTCAGAAGAAAAAAGTAGTTTAATTGCACCTGTTTTTATTATCTTACTTGTATTTTGCGTACCTGTTAGCTCTAGCTTGAAGTCTGTTATGTCTGTACTTAGCTTAGTAGCAATAATATTCACCCCTTATTACAGAAAATATTTATTTTATGCATTTACTTCAACATGGGGGCGTGTAGCACTTGCTTTTTTTGTCTTTATCCTTATTGCCAGTTTATGGTCTGATGCCCCTTATTCAATGCGTTTAAGTGTGATTGATAAGTATTCGAAAGTAATTTATTTACCTGTACTTGCTGTTGGTTTCATTAATCCTAAAACCCGGCGATGGGCTTTTAATAGTTATTTTGCAGCCATGCTCCTCACCTGTATGCTCTCCTTTATAAAACAAAAAGGTTATTGGGCATATAATAATCCAGAAGATAGTGGTGAAATATTTCATAATCATATTTCTACGGGATATATGGTTGCTCTGGCCGTTTATTTTGCGGGGATCTTGTCTTTTGAAACGAATATTAATAAATGGCAACGTGCTTATTATTTTTTAATGATTATTTTTGGTAGTTATCAAATCTTTTTCTTAAATACTGGACGGACGGGGTATGTGGTTTATGGTATTTTAATTTCTTTATTAATTATCCAAAAATTATCATTGAAAAAAGCCTTAATAGGTATGGTGTTATTTTGTAGTTCGATTGGCTTAATTTACACGGTAAGCCCATTAATGCAGATGAGAACAGAGGCATTAATCAGTGACATCAAATTTTTAAAGCAGCATGAAGAAAATACTTCTTTAGGCTTTAGAGTACAATTTCATAATTATGCACGCTTTTTATTTGAAAGACACCCGATTATTGGTATGGGAACGGGTAGTTTTAAATATAATTTCTCTATAGATCAACCTGTTCCCTCTTGGGATAGAAAATTGAATGATCCCCACAGTCAGTATTGGCTACTTCTTGCCGAACAGGGGGTATTGGGAATCATCGCCCTGATAATTTTCATAGGAACTTTATTTATTACTGCATTAAAGCTTAATAATAATGAAACTCGACCTATCCTTATAGGCATGCTGATTTCTTTTTGTATGGGCTCTTTTACAGACAGCATTCTTTGTTATTCAACTGCAGGTACGTTACTTATCGTCTTTTGTGCTTTGGGCTTTGGAGAGTTAATAGAGAATAAGGAAGAAACTGTAACTGATAGTCATTTTTCCTCATCTTGATAAACAACGATAACTAATGTGGTTTTCATACGAACCCATTCGTCTCCATAAATGGATATTAATTTCTGATCATCGGGCTTGGGGGGGCAATGAAACAGCCAACCGACTTAAGCTCGAGACCATCGAAATCGGAGTCAAGCTTTGTACTCTTATGATCCAAATGGCTGTATAATAGCCTTCTTTGCTATTATTTAAAAGGTATGCCCCATGATAACCCGCGACCAAATTTACACTATGCTCATGATGAACAAGCGCAAGGACTCTTTTTTTTCTGCCTTGCCTATAGAGCTAATTCAAAAAGTTAGTGATTATGGCCAAAACCCCAATAGTGAGATTGCAACTGCCTTAAAGCATGCAGCCTATGCACGAAAAGAAGATGTTGAAGCACTTTTGGCACTGTTAGATAAAAATCCAAGGCTTTTGCTTCAAGCAGGCACTGTGCAAACACCTGGAGGTGATGAGGTAAGGCGTGTCACAGTTTATGAATTTTTATTAGGTGCGGCCGATGCTGAGCTGGCGGGGATTGTACAAGATTATTTTGCAAAAATAGACAATGGTGAACAGGAAAGAGCGCGCCAATATGAACGCTATAGACTGCATATTGAAGGCATGTTGACTCAGAAACCCTATGATTTAGTACCGTTGATTGAATTGATTAAAAAAGCGACTCCTGAGCAAGTCACTGCATTGCTCAATAAAGACATGACCGGCGAGAATGACCTTTGTAAAGCATTTATCCAATTTCGCAAGGATTGGGCGCCTAAAGTTCTAACCAAACCCTGCATGCATTATAACCATGCTAGCCTTAAACATGCTTTCAAGCTACTTGACCGTGAGTGGGACAATTTATGCACAGCAAGCAATCGTAATT
>JABDAV010000099.1:3553-8438 GCA_013289015.1 Bacteroidota bacterium
TTATGACAAGATTAATTTAGTCTGGCGGCAATTGATAGGTTTTGAAATGAGACGTTTGCCAGGAATTGATAGGTGTGTGATGGCACAAGGTCTTTACTCCGTGATAGAAGAGAAGGCCGCAGTGGCTCGGACTTTTACGTTTAAAAACAGTGGGGCGGCGGCCGCTACGTTCCCGATTACTGTTGCGGATGATTCTATTGATGGTCTTGGATGGGATTTTGCGGTAAATATTTTTGGGCGGCAAGCCGAGAGCGGAGGCAGGCTAGTGTGGTCGTACGGTCTTGGGGAACTTATGTCGAATAAAAACTTCAAACTTGCAGAACTTATGCGGCCAGACCCAACTCATCAGCCGAGCGGGTGTGTAATAATTTGAGCTGTTGAAGGCAGGATAAGGCGGTCGCGTCGCATAAGCGGTCGCTTGTTGGTCAGAGGCGATCCCATGGTAAGCAGCTACTCGACAATTGATTTAATATCCACCTGACTTACTTGAAATAGTACCACAATATGGTATCATTAACCAATGAAAGCTAAACATAAAAAAGTGCTGCACAGCATATTTGAAACGCCAGTGAATGCCAGCATTATCTGGAAGGATATCGAGTCGTTGCTTATTAGCTTGGGCGCGGAATTATCTGAGGGGCGCGGATCACGAGTACGTATAGCGCTGAATGGTGTTCGGGCTGTTTTTCATCGACCTCATCCTAAAAAAGAGGCTGATAAGGGAGCGGTTATTTCAATGAGGCGTTTACTGAAAGAAGCAGGAGTAGAGACATGTTAAATTATAAAGGTTATCTTGGTCATGTAGAGTTTGATGACGAAAATGAAATTTTTGTGGGTGAAGTTATTAATACTAAAGATATTATTACGTTCCAGGCTGATACAGCGCATGGGCTAAAACAGGCATTTGTTGAGTCAATAGATGACTACATTGACTTTTGTCATGAGCGTAATGAAAAGCCAGAAAAACCATTTTCAGGGAAGTTCAATCTGAGAATTTCCCCAGAGCTCCATCGCGAGGCCTATATAGCAGCCAAACATTCTGGCATGAGTCTAAACTCATGGGTGTGTGATGTGTTGAAGCATGCTGTTTAATGTAAATTATAATGCCCTGCATTTTATGGATATTTAAGCGAGAGTAATGTAGGTCTACAAGAACGAATAAAATTACAAAGATCAAGAAGTATAAATTTCATCGCTTTTTCTTAAAAAGAAAGCAGTAATAACAAAATCCAGAACGATTCATTAAAGCTTAGTAGAATAAGACGTTTAACACACTACACACAGAGATATCCACAGAAAATGTGGATAACTAAAAAGAGAATACACATTACTTCGATGTACGCAAACTCAAGTACAGCAAGGTTTATTTAAAATAATTTTCAGGAATAGGCAAGCTAAAAGAAGAGTTACAATTTGAATTATTCACAATGAGTGTAAAGAGATTAATTTAGGAAATTTGCCATTCTATTCTAACAAATAATAATTAAAAAAACAGTCTTGCGTTTTATTTATTTTTTCTGAATTGTCTTAATCAGTACCAAAATTAAGACTACGAACATTTTAAAACGCCCCTTCTTTATTCCGCCAGAGACTCGTTTCAGGTTTTAATTTGATACCAATTCTTCACTAGCGCACGAGAAGACTTTTTCTGCAAAAATTCTTGGTATTGGCAAGTGGTTGTAGTGTTTGATCTTTCAAATGCATCAATTGCACACGTATCCTGAGCAGCCCCGGTCTTAAGTCGGTTGGCTGTTCCATTGCTCCCCAAGCCCGTACTTCATTGTTTCTCCAATTGACTGAGTTTTTAAAATTGAGATAAATCTACTGGCCACAAAGGATAAAAATGATGGACTGGGCCATGACCTTTTCCTACACTGTTTTCTTTTGCAGCATTAATTGCATTAAATAAATATCTTTTAGCAATGTCACATGCTTTTTGAATTTCCACGTTTTGTGCTAAACAAGCAGTAATTGCTGCTGAAAGAGTACAACCTGTGCCATGAGTATTTTTGGATTCAATTCGCGGGCTTTCAAGCCAATGATACTGGCCATCTTTACTCATAAACAGGTCATTGGAAGTAGAAGAGGTTAAATGTCCTCCTTTGAGGAGAATGTACTGAGGTCCCAGATCCAGCAGTTTTTGGCCAACAATGAGCATATTTTCTTCACATTGGGCATCTACTCCTGTAAAAGTGTGAGCCTCAGGAAGATTGGGAGTAATTAATGTTGCAAGAGGCATTAACTTGGAAATGAGAGTATCAACAGCCTCTGGTAATAATAAAGGATCTCCACTTTTTGCAATAGTTACTGGATCAATCACAATAGGAATACCCATCGCGTTTTTCCTTAGGAATCCTGCAACTAATTCAATAATTTCACTATTGAATAACATGCCAATTTTGATGCTGTCTGGTCTAATGTCATCAAAAATAGCATGCAGCTGTTCTTCAATAGCACGTAAAGGGATGTCATAGCAACTTCGTACGCCGCAAGTGTTCTGAACTGGTAATGCTGTAAGTACGGTCATACCATAACAACCAAAAGCAGAAAAAGTTTTGAGATCTGCCTGTATACCAGCCCCACCAGAACCATCAAAGCCGGCAATTGATAATGCCTTATAATGCATGATTAAACTCCTATGGTCAAAATGATTAATTGTCAACAGCTTTGGTAGCATGAGTAAAAAAATCCCAATCAGGATTGAATAGATTATCTATAAATGCGTGTCTAAATGATGCTGGTGCTTTGGCGTGTTGATGAGTTAACTGCCCACACAAGCCAAAATAAGCGGTTGCATGCAGTGCTGCCTGGAAGTGATCGGGATTACAGGCCATAAAGGCACTAAGTACGGCTGTCATTGTACAACCCATACCGGTAATAAGCGGCATCAGATGGGAGCCAAAAGTCAGTATTTGTTCTTGTTTTCCATCAGTAACAAAATCCTCAGGGCCACTGATAACAATAATTTTATTGTGTTCCTGAGCCAGGCTTTGTGCACTTTTAATTGCTTTTTGTACGGGATCTGTACTTTCAACACCTTTAGTTGCACTTGCTGCTCCATTCAACGCAATGATCTCACTGGCATTACCTCGGATTAGATCAGCTAAGGGAAGTAATTCCATTGCCGCAGATGTTCTGAGTTTACTTGCTCCAGCACCAACCGGATCAAGAATTACGGGTTTGTTTAGAATATTTGCTATTTTTGCAGAGATGAAAGCTCGTTCCATGAATGCATGACTTAAAGTACCAATGTTAATATAGACTGCCTGGCTTATCGTGATTAACTCTTCAAGTTCTTCTCTGGATTCAGACATAAGAGGTACAGCACCCAAGGCTAAAAGACCATTCGCCATAAGATCCATGGTTACATAATTGGTCAGGCAGAGGACTAGGGGTTTATTTTGTTTTACTTGGTCAAGAGTAGATTTAATTTGATTGATCATGAGTACATCCCAGCTGGTCGCTTCACGGACAAGGTCTGCCTGGTGAATTTGGGCAGGCCTTGTAATTATTCCGGGAAGTATATCTCGTGACCTACCAGGCTGCAATTTTATCTATAGGATTTTCTAATGAGCATTCTTCAGAAACGGAACCGTCACCACATACAACTAAACCTGAAGGCCCATTTACTGAGGGTGGCAGTACTCCACCTCTCCACAGACAACAACCGTGGAGTAGTTGCAAATCCATTACTGCATGTGGAGTACAATAACAGGTAGAGTAAAAGCCATTGTTACAAACAAGACGTCCTGCAGACGAGTCACAGTAACTGACGCCACCCATTTTACTACAACAACCGGTATCGGGGCCTTTTTTAGCAAATGCGGGAGAGATTAGCAGACTGAACAGGCCTGCAATAACAAGGGGTTTAAATAATAGCATCTTGATTTCTCTGGTGATTTATTAGTTTTAGGATAACATAGAGTTTCACGCAAGTGTATAGCCAGTATGCCTTTGGGACAACACAGCTATTATTTAATATACAGGTACGAATTGCTGGGGCAGCAAAAAATAAGTGGGATAAAACTGAAGTAAATAGCTTGTTGCGATTCCAGCTAATAACCCGAATAAATGCGCCTCCCAAGAAACTCCTTTCTTTTGTGGGAATATCCCAAAAAATATACCTGCAAAATAATAAATACTTAGAAGCCCCAGGATATAGGTCGTCAGGCTGCCGCTTTGATAAATATTAACGACTAGAAATCCCCAATATCCGGTAATGACACCGCTGGCACCAACATGGGTAGCGCGCTTTGCAAAACACCAAATGCAAATTCCACTAATTAGAGTAATGAGCAGTGTCACCACTAAATAATAGTAAATGCCATTAATTAAAATAAAATTACTCAACACAACTAACGGAATGGAGTTAAAAAATATATGGTTGAAGTTAAGGTGTACAAGAGGAGCAAAAAGGATTCCGGGCAAACCTCGTAATTTTCTTGGCGTAATTCCCAATACGTACAACAGATTTTTGTCCAATGAGGTAAGCAAGAACACCAGCCAGGGAATAATTAAAATCACAGCCAAAACAGTACTATTATTTTTTGTTTGCGTAATAATTAAATTAAGACTATTAATTAATTCATCAATCATGTTAATCCAGTAATGTAGTCTGTGTTACTTTACAAGTCAGTTTACCCTGGGCCAAGCATACTTCAATGTTGTCACCAGTATGTACTTGCCCGCTAGAAAAAAGCACTTTGTCATGGTGTGTTGCAATGGCATAACCTCTATCCAGTGTAGCCAAGGGGCTGACCGCATGCAAGGTTGATAATTGGGTTTTTAATTGATATTTGAGTTGATTCATTTTATTTTGCATATGCAAAACTAATTCTGTGGTTCTTTGTTGTAACAGCGTTTGTGTTTGTTGGATTTGTATTTT
>JABDAV010000099.1:8448-13317 GCA_013289015.1 Bacteroidota bacterium
TTGCAGGCCTGTTCAGTCTGCTAATCTCTCCCGCATTTGCTAAAAAAGGCCCCGATACCGGTTGTTGGATTTGTATTTTAGGATTTTGAACGTTTAATTGATGTGAAGAAAAATGTAGCTGATGTTTCTTATGCTTTATAATTTGTCTGATGCACGAAATCAATTGTCGCTCCAAATAATCAATCGTTTGCCAATAACTGGCAATTGCTTTTTGTGGAGAGGATATTTTATCCATTAAATGGTGCAAATTAATCTGATTTTTTTGCAATAAACGGTGCATTGCTTCGTGTAAACGCAGGATGGCGTGATTTAATAATTTATATAATTCCATGCAATCTGGAGTTACTGCCGTGGCAGCTGCTGTAGGAGTTTCCGCGCGATAATCAGCAACAAAGTCAGCAATGGTAAAATCTGTTTCATGGCCTACACCAGAAACTATAGGAATTGTACTACAAGCGATTTGGCGAGCCAGTTGCTCATCATTAAAGGACCATAAGTCTTCAATACTGCCACCACCACGTGCTAAAATCAGTACCTCGCAATGCTTGTCTGAATTAGCGCGCCGTACGGCATTAATTAATTGTTGAGCCGCTCCAGCGCCTTGTACTTCGCTGGGATAAATAGTGACTTGAGCCAGTGGAAAACGTCGTGCAAGTGTGGAGAGAATATCGCGAATCGCTGCTCCTGTAGTTGAGGTAATTACACCAATTGTATTTGGCATGGCTGGTAACGGTTTTTTATTATTTGGATTAAAAAGTCCTTCTGCGGCCAGTTTATTTTTAAGCTCTTCAAAACGTTGATAGAGTGCACCAAGCCCTGCCCCAGTAACGTGCTCTACAATTAACTGATAATCGCCACGTGCTTCATAAAGGCTTAATTTACCAGTAGCTACAATATGCAGGCCATCAGCAAGTTTTGATGCAATTGAGCCAAAGTGGCGGTTTTTAAAAAATACGCAACGTATTTGAGCATTGCTATCTTTTAACGTGAAGTAAAAGTGCCCTGATGCTGGTTTACTTAAATTAGAAATTTCTCCTTCTACATGAACAATGCCGAGTTCATTTTCAAGATAGCTTTTAACCTGATGATTAAGCTGACTGACGGTAAGTATTGGAGCCTGTGTTTGCATAAACAATTGTTCACAACAAAAAGAAGAGAGCTATATCTTAGCAAATTATTATTATTGTCTCTAAATTTTTGTTTAAATCTTTATTATACGAGTCGGTAGTAGTTGCTGTGAAGACGTGGCTTATATTGGCAAATCTTCGTGTAATACGTTATTATCGTTCCTCATGGAAACTTGAATAACAATAAGATGAACTGTTTACATAAACGAAAAACCAATTTTTTTGCATTATATTCATTGTTCATGACAATGAATATCTCTGGTTGTATTGACCTGTCGGGTGCCAAATATCACGAAGTACCCAAAAAAGTACGTCATGAAGCAACAGCAACAACACATACTTCTGAAAAAAAAGTGGCGCAGGTTAAAAAACATAAGCCTTATCGGGGTGAAGTTCATACCATGTTAGGGGGATTAGGAGTTTTTAGCACGGGAATGAAAGAATTAAGCAGCTCCGTAGAGGAAGTCTATAATATCCCCGCTCCAAGTGATATGTGGTATAATGCCGGTGCTGTATCTCGTTCTATAACCGCTTACTATTATAAACATAAAAATCACAGACCAATTATTTTAGTAGGGCATTCATTAGGTGCAAACGAACAAATCAAAGTTGCTCGTAACTTGAATAAAGCAGGTATTCCTGTTGATTTACTCGTTACTATTGATGCTGTATCAACAACTGTAGTGCCACCTAATGTGAACTATGCTATGAATTTTTATAAACCAGGATATGTGCCAATGTTTAGTGGCCTGAAGCTAAGAGCGATTGATCCTGAAAAAACACGTATGGACAACATTAATGTAGCAACTCTAAAAGGTGTTGCAGTCAATCATTTCACCATTGATAAAAACCCTGTCGTACAAGCGATGATAATGAAAGAAGTTAAAAAGGTTACTACTAATGCAAATAGAGCAAAAGGTTAAGGAAAATCAGCATCCTCGCGTCTGTGTTGTTGGGGCAGGTCCAAGTGGGCTTGCTGCAATTAAAAATTTGCAAGAGCAAGGTATTTCTAATATTACTGTATTTGAAAAAAATAACCAAATCGGTGGTAACTGGGTTTATGATGAACGAAATGATCATTCCAGTATTTATGAGACTACCCACATTATTAGCTCAAAAACGTTGTCGCATTATGTGGGTTTTCCTATGCCACAACACTATTTTGATTATCCTTCTCACAAATTGGTTCTGGAGTATTTTCAGAGCTATGCAGAGCACTTTGGTTTAAGCAAATACATACGTTTTAATACAGCCGTATTAAAAGCAAAACAGATTGATTCAAAACAATGGCATGTGGTGTATGAAGATGATCAGGGTATACATGAAGAATGTTATGATTATTTGTTAGTCGCTAATGGTCATCATTGGGATCCCCATTTGCCAGAATATCCGGGGCAATTTGATGGGGAAATACTTCATTCGCATCAATACAAAAAGGCATCAGTTTTCCAGAATAAACGTGTTTTAGTTGTTGGTGGCGGTAATTCCGCTTGTGATATTGCCGTAGAAGTAGCTCGTGTTTCTCCACAAACTTGTATTAGCATGCGACGCGGCTATCATATTTTCCCTAAATTTATTTTCGGTAAAGCAGCTGATGAAGCCGTTGCTAAAACCTTATGGATGCCTGATTGGTTGCGTCAAAAAATGTTTAGTTTGGTTATCCGAATCTTGCAAGGGCGGTATAGAAAGTATCACTTAATGACTCCTGAGTGTGGGCCTTTGGAAATACACCCAACAATTAATAGTGAATTACTTTATTTTATACGTCATGGAAAGGTGCGTCCTCGACCAGGGATAACCCATTTTGAAGGCAATAAAGTTCATTTCACTAGTGGCGAAAGCTATGAGTTTGACACAGTTATTTTTGCTACAGGCTATAAGATCAGTTTTCCTTTTATTGATAAAGAGTTGATTGATTTTAGCGACTTAACCAAGGTTCCACTATACCGTAAGATGATGCATGCGGATTTTGAAAATCTTTATTTTATTGGTTTATGTCAGCCTCAAGGATGCATTTGGCCATTAGCTGACTATCAATCAAAAATAGTAGCACGTATCATTATGGGTACTCTAAAGCGTCCTGAGCAATTGCAGCAAAAAATTGAGCAGGAAATGAATAAACCTCATTATCGTTTTAAAGCTCATGCACGCCATGCGTTGGAAGTTGATTATCACAAATTCCGTCGTGAATTGTTGGATATGTTAAAGTAAATAACCAAATATTTTTCCCATAATAGCCTATCTTACTCATTACTTATGTATAATCTACTTATATTTTTTAGCTAATTAAATTTAAAAATACTATTTATTTTATCAGTAGGATAATAATAGACATTACGTCCAGATTTTCTTTTGGTTAGAAATCCTTTTTGGACTAAATCTTTTAACTCATTAATTGTGATGCTCATAAAGCTCGCGCTTCCTGGCGTTTTATCAAGGCGCTCATCAATTTTTCAATATTGTTAATGTGTGGATTGTCTTGCAATAAAAGTGCTTTGATCCGCTCCTCACAATATCCTTTAACTTCTTTATCTGGAAAAATATAAAATTTCTTTTGCTCCACTTCGTGCATTATGTGCTCTGCACTATCTACAGCAGGTCGTGAATGGGATAACAATGATTGTAAGGCCTCATGAAAAGAAGAGTTACCTTCTGGATTATTGGATAACAATCCTGTATCTGTAAACGAAGGAAATACTACAGAAACATCAACTGGCTTATTTAAACGGGTTAAATCAAAATAGAGCGACTCAGATAGTGCAAGTACCGCATGCTTAGACATGGAGTAGGGTGCGGTTTGTGAACCTGTACACAGAGCGTATAAACTGGCCATATTAATAATATGTGATCGTGAGCTTTGCTTGAATAAAAAGGGAGTAAATGCCTGAATTATATGGAGCATGCCATATACATTCACATTCATTACTTGTTGTGCATACTCGGAGTTTAAATCCCAAACTGGGGCCAATTGACCAATAATGCCTGCATTATTATAGATCCAATCTATACGCCCTAATTGCTTTTCTATTTGCTGAGCTAATTTGGATACCTCATCTTTGTTAGTTACATCGCAGGAAATAGCTAAAATTTTTCCGGGAAAATTGCTTTTTAATTGTTCTGCCTCTTTGTTGAGTTTGGCGCTGTCTTTATCAACCATGACCGCCATGATATCTCGTTGTAAATGAGCTTGGCTTAACGCTAAGCCTATGCCATTTGCAGCACCGGTGATTACAGCTACTTTCATTTAGTTTCTACCTTTGAGTTAAATTGTTATTGTACCTTATGCAAAACCTGATTTTGCTATACTTTGGCCTGATATTAATTCTCCAAAAGCAAATGTTCTAATGCACTACCTATATTCTTAGCTCGCATCAAACATTCCCCGATCAGGAACGTATTAATTCCATGCTCTTGCATTAATACCACATCAGCATGTGTATTAATTCCACTTTCGGTAATCACAATACGATCTCCGGGAATAGTTTGTTTTAAATCAATACTCAGTTGGATATCTGTTTTAAATGTATGCAAACTACGATTATTAATTCCAATTAACGGAGTTGGTAAACGCAGCGCTCGCTCTAATTCTTCTTGGGTATGACTCTCGATCAGAACGGCCATACCCAACTCTTGTGCTAACTGACAGTAATCAATTAATTGTTTATCGTCTAAAAGGGCGACAATCAATAAGATACAATCAGCTTCCAAAGAGAAACTTTCGTGAATTTGATAAGTGTCAAGA
>JABDAV010000099.1:13327-13440 GCA_013289015.1 Bacteroidota bacterium
GAATGAAATCCTTGCGTAATACCGGCAAATTACAATGAGATTTTGCTAATTCCAAATAGTCAGGATGCCCCTGAAAAAATTCTATATCGGTTAGTACAGACAAACAACGTGCA
>JABDAV010000100.1 GCA_013289015.1 Bacteroidota bacterium
ATGATGAAGTAATAGTAGCAGCAAGTGAGCGCGCTTCAATACGTACTTCATTCAATGTTGGCGAAAATGAGGTGCTTGAATTGATGCCGGGTAATGCGATCATAATAAAGCCTGATGGAAGTTGCTCAATTGAGCAGGTGCTCGAGCCCAAAGAAAGAAAGGCATGTAGTTTTGAAAGGATATATTTCAGTCGTGGCAGCGATGAAAAAATTTATCGCGAAAGAATTGCATTGGGTTATCATTTAAGCAAGGCTGTACTTGAATCAGTTGATTATGATCTTAAGAACACTATCTTTTCTTATATACCTAACACTGCTGAAGTAGCTTACTTTGGTTTGTGCAAAGGGATGGAAGATTATTTGAATCAAACCAAAGTAGAAAGAATTTTAAGCTGGGGCACTGATGTAACGGAAGAAAAACTTCATGCTATAATAAACCGTAAAATACGCCAGGAAAAAATTGTTATTAAAGATGTAAAACTGCGCACTTTTATTACAGAAGACACCGGCCGTAACGAAATGGTGCAACACGTTTATGACATCACTTATGGAACAGTTCGCAAAAATGAAGATACACTTGTAGTAATTGATGATTCAATCGTTCGTGGCACAACGCTTAAAGAAAGTATTGTGCGGATGCTGGCAAGGCTTCAACCCAAAAAAATCATCATTCTTTCGTCAGCTCCACAGATAAGATATCCTGATTGTTACGGTATTGACATGAGCAAGCTTGGCGATTTCATTGCATTTCGTGCTGCCATTGCACTTTTAAAAGAAAGAGACAAAGAATGTATAATTAAAGATGTTCATGAAAAAATAATCGAGCTCGAACGCTGTAATACACTTGATGCCGAAAATCTTGTGCGCAATATTTACAAACCCTTTACCACACAGGAAATTTCTGATAAGATTGCACAACTCATCACACCCAAAGGCCTTACTACGCCGGTGCATGTAATTTATCAAACTATTGAAGACTTACATGATAGTTGCCCCACCAATACAGGCGACTGGTATTTTACCGGTAATTATCCAACACGCGGTGGTAACCGGGTTGTAAACAAAGCCTTTCTTAATTACATGGAAGGAAAAGATATAAGAGGATATTAAAGCAAACTATCTTGATCCTTATTAGTGTAGATTAAATTCCTACTTACAATATAGGATATATCGAATAAATTCCTTTATTTTGAATTAGTTACCAATCGTTATCACCACAAAACACAACAGCAATGGTTTCCAAACTTAGCTCTGATGAGGTATTAAGCTTTCTCATTATAGTAAGCGTAATATTGATATCAGCCCGCGTTCTGGGCGAACTTTTCCGCAAATTCAAACAGCCTGCCGTTATTGGTGAAATACTTGCAGGAATATTATTAGGACCATCTCTGCTTGGCACAGTATCTCCGCATTTGTTCGAAAGTATTTTTACTGCACAAAAAGACGTGCCTTATAAGGCTTTCGATGGCCTCGCCAACATAGGTATCATTTTACTCATGTTTATTGCAGGCTTTGAAGTTGATCTGAAAATGATCCGGAAGCAAGGAAAGCAAGCTGCCTCAATAAGTTTACTGGGTTTGATCTTTCCATTTGCATTAGGTTTTCTTACGGTTTGGTTTTTCTATGACAGAATTTTTTCCGCGCCGGCAGGTATTAGCCTTACTATTCCTGCAATGTTTTTTGGAACAGCACTTTCTATAACAGCGCTTTCAGTAATAGCAAAAATTTTATTAGACTTAAATATTCTTCGTTCCAAAATTGGCAATCTTGTATTAACGGCTGCCATGATAGACGATTTTTTAGGATGGATATTATTTTCGATCATCATGCAGTTAATGAAGCCTACAGGAGATAGTGCATTATGGTCTGTTTCAATGGTGTTAGTGTACACAGTTTTTTATTCTTACAATAGGAAGATGGATTGTTGATAAAATATTGTTGATAGCTGATAAATTTTTATCAGGTGGCGGCCTTATAACGGTTGCTGTTTGTTTATGTTTATTGAGCGCTGTTTATACTGAGTATCTTGGCGTGAGAGGGATTTTTGGAGCATTTCTTATGGGTGTTGCTATTGGTGATTCACGTTTCTTTCCAGAGCGGCTACAAAAGATATTGCATGAGTTTGTCATTAATATTATTGCACCTTTATTTTTTGCGTCCATTGGTTTAAGAGTAAATTTTATAACCAATTTCAACATAGAGATCGTTTCAATAATTCTTTTCATTGCATGTTTTGCAAAGCTTGTTGGGGCTGGCATTGGCGCACGAATGAGCGGATTAAGCAAACAGGAATCATACGCAGTTGCATTTGGAATGAATTCAAGGGGTTCGCAGGAAATAGTTTTAGGTACGCTTGCATTACAATCAAAAATAATTGATGAACCTATCTTCGTTGGATTGGTAGTAATGACAGTTGTTACTATTTTAATTGCAGGGCCATTCATGAAATATTACCTGCAAAAACACGACAATGCCGTTAAGATCAAAAACCTGCAGCCGCAGGTAAGTATTATTAATCAAACAGAAGCTCCCGTTTCGGTAAACTAATTCTATCCATGATATAGGCTTAGCGATTATTATTATTTTTGAAACCGGTTACAGGCATTATCACCACAAAAATCAGTAGCTATGGTTTCGAAACTTAGTTCTGATGAGGTATTGAATTTTCTCATCATAGTAAGTGTTATTTTGATTGGGGCAAGAATACTCGGAGAAATTTGCAAAAAATATAAACAGCCTGCAGTAATAGGAGAGATCCTTGCAGGTGTAATATTGGGCCCTTCTCTTCTCGGTACTCTTTTCCCGGATTTGTTTAAAGAAATTTTTATTTCCCAGCCGCGATCATATGCAGCTTTTGATGGCCTTGCCAACCTGGGAATTATACTGCTTATGTTTATAGCAGGATTTGAAGTAGATCTTAAACAAATAAGAAAACAGGGAAAGCAGGCTGCTTCAATAAGTTTAATGGGACTTATTTTTCCTTTCGCTTTAGGTTTTGCAACAGTTTATTTTTTTAAGGATAAAGTATTTGCAGGTTCCACTCAAAGCCTGGGTATATCAGCCATGTTTTTTGGCACAGCCTTATCCATTACAGCGCTTTCAGTAATAGCAAAAATTTTGCTGGATATGAACATGCTTCGCTCCAAACTGGGCAATCTTATTCTTACTGCAGCTATGATAAATGATTTTTTAGGATGGATACTTTTTTCAATCATTATTCAGTTAATGAAAACAGGTAAGCAAGAGGGTTCATTTGGTTCGGTCGGCATTGTGCTTTTATATACAGTTATTATTCTTACTGTAGGAAGATGGCTGGTGGATAAGATTTTTTTGGTTGCAAATAAGTTTTTATCTGCTGGTGTATTAATATCGCTGGCCGTAAGTCTTTGTTTACTAAGTGCTGTTTTTACAGAATTTCTTGGTGTGCGCGGCATATTTGGTGCCTTTCTGATGGGTGTGGTTATTGGTGATTCCAAATATTTTCCTGAAAGATTACAACAAATACTGCATCAGTTTGTGGTGAATATCATAGCTCCGTTATTCTTTGCATCTATTGGATTAAGAGTAAATTTTGTACAGAACTTTAATGGTGAGATCATTCTCATTATATTGCTTATTGCCTGCCTTGCTAAATTAATAGGTTCAGGAATCGGCGCACGCATGAGCGGCTTATCCAAAAATGAATCTTATATAATTGCATTTGGAATGAATTCACGCGGTTCGCAGGAGATCGTTCTTGGGGCATTAGCCTTGCAGGCAAAGATCATCGACGAGCCGGTTTTTGTGGGATTGATCGTAATGACAGTGGTTACAATAGTCATGGCTGGTCCGGCTATGAAGCACTTTCTTAGTAAAGAAAATGTTATAAAAAGTAAACCAAAAGAAACTTATACATATGTTCCCTGATATTCGGCCCGATAAAGCATAAATCATTTGGCTGTAAATCTGCCGGCGCTTATCTTTGCGCTCCTTTAATCAAATACGGCAAAATCCGTAAATAACAGTTTTTATGAAAAAAGAAATTCATCCAAAAGGCTATAAGCAGGTTGTGTTTAAAGATATGAGTAACGGTTACTCTTTCTTAAGCCGTTCTACAGCTTCTTCTAAAGAAACAGTAAAGTGGGAAGATGGAAATGAATACCCGCTTATCAAGCTTGAAATTTCAAGTACGTCGCATCCTTTTTATACAGGAAAAAATATGCTGGTAGACACGGCAGGACGTATTGATAAATTCCGCAAGCGTTACGAAAAGAAAAAAGAAATCGCAAAATAATCAATCATCCCTCCGGAATCCGGGGGGATTTTTGTTAATAAGCTTTTTAAATCTTTATCACATTCCAATAAAGAATTATTTCTTTGTAAAGAGCAAGCAATTATGAGCCAGACTACTTCTTATCCCAAAGAAAAAATCAATATTCTTTTTCTCGAAAATATCAGCGATAAAGCAGTTGAATTATTCAAAAACAACGGCTACGCTAATGTAACAAAGATCGCGGGAGCATTGCCTGAAGATGAACTGATAAAACAAATAAAGGATGTTCATCTTTTAGGTATCCGTTCAAAAACGCAGATAACACCAAAAGTATTGGATGCCGCGAAAAAACTGCAGGCCATCGGTTGTTTTTGTATTGGGGTGAACCAGGTTAATTTAAAATCTGCAACACACCATGGAGTAGCAGTTTTTAATGCACCGTACAGTAACACACGCAGCGTTGCTGAATTAATTATCGGGTTAAGCATAATGCTTATACGCCGTATCCCCGACAAGAATAAAGCAGCGCATGAAGGCATTTGGAAAAAGGAAGCGAAAGGCAGTTATGAGTTGCGTGGAAAAACTTTAGGATTGACCGGCTATGGAAACATTGGTACACAGGTTAGCGTGCTTGCAGAAGCGCTTGGAATGAAAGTTTTGTTTTATGATGTTGAAACAAAACTTCCGTTGGGTAACGCTCATGCTGCTGCAAGTTTGAAAGAGTTATTATCACAGTCAGATATTGTTTCGTTGCACGTTCCTGAAACACAACAAACAAAAAATCTCATCAATAAGAACAATATAAAGTATTTTAAGAAAGGTGCCATTCTTATAAACTATGCAAGAGGTGAAGTAGTTGATTTGGACGTGTTGGCGAAGGCCTTAAAGGAAGGTTTATTAAGCGGCGCTGCAATTGATGTCTATCCTGTTGAGCCGGAAAAGAATGGTGATAGTTTTACAACACCTTTGCAGGGTTTATCAAACGTTATTCTAACACCGCATATCGGCGGCTCTACCGAAGAAGCGCAGGAAAATATCGGCGAAGATGTAAGCAATAAATTGTTTCAATATTTGGAGAAAGGTGTAACTACAGGATCTCATACTGTGCCGGCGATCAGCCTTCCCCCTGTTGATAAAGCACACAGAATTCTGCATATTCATAATAATGTTCCCGGTGTTTTGAGCGCTATCAACACGCAGCTCTCTAATCATGATATCAACATTGTGGGACAATATTTAAAGACCAACGATGATATTGGTTATGTTGTACTTGATGTTGACAGGCAGCTTTCCAGCCAGGCCTTGGAATTATTAAAAGAAGTGAAAGAGACTATTAAAGTAAGGATGTTGTATTAATTTTTGGGTTACATGCTGCAGTAATTCTTTTAAACTTCGTTGCGTCGCATCACTGCAACTATATCAATTCAATTTAGCATTTAGCGCTTTCAATATATGTTTTGCCCTGCTTTTAAAAGCTGCGGTTTCGTGCGGTGATCTTTCTTCAATCAATAATTTTAATTCATTTTTTATTTCAGGATAAAATTTTGAAAGATTAAACAATGTAGTAAGTGAAAACGCTTTTACTGCAACAGGCGTTAAAGGCGACGCTATAAAATCGAAACAATTATTCATTACCTCTCCATGTAAAGATTTTGGTATTTGAATTTGCTGAAGAATTCTAACACTGTTTCTTATAACCGCATCATGTACATCGTTGCGCGACAATTGTGCAACAATATCTTTTATATAAGGTTTGATAAGTGCCGGATTATTTTTGGCACTCCAGCTTACACTCCATGCAGCCCGTTGTGCAAGCCTGTATTCATTTGAAAGGAAACATTGCATCAGCTCCTTAAAATATTCGGGAGAAGAAGATGCATAGGCAGATATTTTCAGCGCTCGTTCTTTTAAATGAATTTTATCTCTTAGTAATTCTTCACGAATGTTCATAGCGAAGTCAAAATTCAAAAGTTATAAGTAAAAGAGAACTGTTTTTATTTTGACTTTTAACTTAATGCAGCTTTCATTTTCCTGATCTCATTTTCATCAACAGAAATATTTTGCAGGCCTTCGTTCATATCCATATTTATAAACTCCATTTCAGAATCAACATTTTTTCTTGCAGATGAATGCAATTCATTAACTCCGGTAAAATCTGCAAGCATTTTAATATTATTACTTCTTATTCCACTTCCCGGCATAATGATGATCCTGTCATCTGCCTGGTCATTCAGCTTTTTAATTAACTCTTTTCTATCAAATGCGTTTGGAACCTGGCCACTTGTAAGTATGCGCTGGCAACCGCAATCAATTATATCTTCTAAAGATTTAAATGCATCTTTTGTTCTGTCAAATGCGCGATGAAAAGTTACTTCCAGCGGATATGCCAAATCAACAAATCGTTTTGTTCTTTCAATATCAACGCTTGCATCTTTATTCAATAAACCAATAACAACACCTTCAAAACCTAATTGTTTACACAACAAAACATCTTTTTGCATTACTTCAAACTCATCATCAGTATAAAAGAAATCACCACCTCTTGCACGAATGATCGGAAAAACAGGAATTGTAATTTTTTGCCTGACTGTTTTTAATGTTCCGTAAGAAGGAGTAGTTCCGCCATCAGCCGGATTTTCACACAACTCAATTCTGTCTGCACCGGCATTCGTTGCAAGCAATGCTGATTGAATATTAAAGACTGCAATTTCAAGCAACATACCCCCATCCCCTGAAAGGGAGTAAAAAAAATTGTTTATAAAATTTAGTTTCATAAAGTTTGAAGCTTAACTCTCTTCTCCCTTTAGGGCTGGGGTATTATATGTTTTCCATCAATCAATTCATTATAATCATCTGCATAACAAACAGCATAATTAAAGCCGCTCTGGATAGCATAGCTTCCATAATTTCCTTTTTTATCAATCGCGATAAAAGCAACCTGTATATTTTTTAATTCTGTTGTTGTATGGCGACTGATAATTTTTTCTACAGCAAGTTTACATGCATCTTCAGGTGTAATGCCGTGGCGCATTGCTTCAACAACCATGTGAGAGCCGCATACCTTTATCACTTCTTCGCCAACACCTGTTGATACTGCAGCGCCCACTTCATTATCAACAAACAAGCCTGCGCCAATAATAGGTGAATCACCAACGCGACCGCGCATTTTAAATGCCAGGCCACTTGTGGTGCAACTGCCGCTTAAATTTCCCTGCGCATCAAATGCAAGCATACCAATTGTATCATGATTGAACGAACCATTTTCAAGTCTTGCAGGCACGAAAGCAGTTTGCCCTTTACTGTTTTCAATATTGATAACAGGTTTGTATTGAGATTTTTTCAGCCACTCATCATAAGCTTTTTTTGCATCATCACTTAACTGTTCAGGTTCGAGTGCAAAGCCTTGCTGCAACGCGAATTGTTGTGCACCACTGCCCGCAAGCATTACATGCGGCGTATTCTCCATTACTTTTCTTGCAACTGATATAGGGTGTTTTATTCTTTCCAAAAAACAAACACTGCCGGCGTTGCCATGCTCATCCATAATAGAAGCGTCGAGCGTTACGTGGCCGTCACGATCAGGATAAGCATTTAAACCCACGCAACAATTATGCACTTCCGCTTCAGTAACCATAACACCAGCCTCGGCTGCATCCAAGGCACGGCCATTATTTTTTAAGATCTGCCATGCAGCCTTGTTTGCATTTATACCTGCATCCCATGTTGAAATAACCAATGGTTTTTTTCCATCAGCAAATACATTCCTGTTAGTTTTTTTTACTGATGCAAAAACTTTGGGTGCGATCATCGAGCTAATACTTAACGTTCCTAATTGTAATACGCGGCGGCGATCAATCATAACAAATATTTTAAAATTGAAAGGTACAATGCTGTACCAGGTATAAATTATTTATGTCTGAATGAAACGAAGGTTTCTTTGTATGCCTTTGTATTTTGCTCTTTTTAATGGAGATGCTGTAAATATTTTTTTAAACGCTTCTTCACTCATATCTTCCCATTCTTTTGTTGAAAGATTCAAAATTTCAGGAATGGGTGTGAAGGCAATTTCATCAGTTGTTTTACTGAAACGATTCCATGGACAAACATCCTGGCATATATCACAACCAAACATCCAATGCTCAAATTTATTTTTCATTTCATTAGGAATGATGGCATCTTTTAATTCGATCGTAAAATAAGAAATGCAGCGGCTGCCGTCAATCACTTTATTATTCTTTATCGCATCAGTAGGGCAGGAGTCAATGCATTTTGTGCAGGTGCCGCAATAATCTTTTGCAAAAGCATCATCCGTTATAAGATCAAGATCGGTGATTAATGTTGCAATAAAAAAATAAGAGCCTTGTTGTTTTGTAATAAGATTACCGTTCTTGCCAATCCATCCTGCACCACTGCGCATAGCCCAACTGCGTTCAAGCACGGGCGCGCTGTCAACAAAACCTCTTCCGTTTATATTGCCGATATTTTCTTTTATAAGATGAATGAAGTGGTTGAGTTTATCTCTTATTACATCATGATAATCTTTTCCATAAGCATACTTTGAAATTTTTGGAGCGATGTTTTGTTGATGTTGTGAAGGAAAATAATTAAGCAATAATGTGATAACAGATTGAGCTCCGGGCACAAGTTTACGTGGATCGGTACGCAGGTCAAAATGATTTTCCATATAACGCATATTGCCTTGAAAGCCCTGCTGCAGCCAGCTTTCAAGCCTGCGTGCATCATCATCAAGCTGTACAGCTTTTGCAATGCCGCAATAATGAAAACCAAGTTGCGCAGAAGTTAATTTTATAAATTGTGTATGCTTAAGTTTATTCACTATGCAAAACTGGCTAAAAAATCTTATTAATAAAAAAGCCTCCAATTGTTATAAGGAGGCTTTTGTTTTAATGTAAAGTGGTGGAGCTGGCGGGAGTCGAACCCGCGTCCAAACATCTTTGCCATAAGCTTTCTACATGCTTAGTTCATTATTAATTGTCGGCAAATAACAGGAAACAAACCAACCGATCATCTGCTTAGCTGGATGGTCTTTTGCAACAGTCACAGCCTTCTGTTGCAGCATTCTGTTTTAATTTGAGTCGGCGGCGGAACTTGGTAACAGACCAACCTGTTCAACGCGGCCCATATGACTAACTAATCACTGATTAGGCAGCCATAGCGAAGTTAGATTCGCCATTTGTGGTTTGAACTTTCAGATTAAAGTGCTAATGGTACAACGCACTGCATGCTTACACCTACCGCAACTGATGCTGTCAAAACCAATGCAGCCCCAAATATTTTTGCGATAATTACGTATTATTCAAAGAGCGAACAGCAAATTTACAAAATGATTTCTGCAAAATTTATTTAAAACTCAATTGTAGTTGAATAATGAAAGAAAATATTGGACCACTTGAATTTTATCAGCAAAAAATTAATTTGCTTGAGCAGCAGCTAAAAGTTTTATATAAAAGAAGAACTGTTATTGCGTGGGCGCGTTTTATAACCTTCATACTTGCTTGCATTGCTGTTTATATTTTTTGGAAAGATGGTCTGATCGTGATCATCGCTTCAATTGTAGTGGGAATTGCATTATTCCTTATCGTAGTTTCGAAAGACACAGATAATAAAAATGAGATCAAGAATCTTGAAACGTTGCTTCGTCTAAACGAAGATGAGATCAACTATTTTGATCAGAATTTTACAGATAAATATGATGGAAAAGATCTCGAACCTCTACATCATGCTTATGCAAAAGATATAGATGTTTTCGGACCATCTTCATTGTTTCAATACATGAATCGCTGCAACAGCGAACAGGGAATAAAAATGTTTGCTGAAAGATTATTGCAACCATTAGGCAAACAGGAAATTTTACAACAGCAACAATCAGTGCAGGAATTGAGTAAAAAAAATTGATTGGTGGCAACAATTTATGGCTTATGGCATTGATGAAAAGATCACAATAAATTCAAAAGAAAAAATAAGTGAATGGCTTGAAATGAAAGATGAAGTTTACACAAACGCGGGCTGGAAAATACTTTTGTACGTTTATCCTGTAATAACGTTGAGTTGTTTTTATCTCTTTCTGGATGACATTTTACCTGCACCGGTTTTTTCTTTACTGCTTCTTATATTTTTTGTTACGGGGTTACTCATTAGTTCGCGCATACAAAAAGTATATCAGCTTTTATCAAAGCTTGAACCGGTTGTGGCTACATTATTTAAACAGGTGAATTGGTTTGAACAAGAAAAATTTGAAAGCCATCTTTTAATGAATCTTCAGCAATCGTTGCGTAATAAAGAAGATAAAAAAACTTCATCAGCAATTAAGGAACTTCAAAACATTCTTAATCGCTTTGATGTACGATTAAATGTATTTGGCTTCTTTATCTTAAATACATTTTTTTTGTGGGATTTGTGGCAGATCATCGCTTTAAACAAATGGAAATTTGCAAACAAACTTTTGGTTTCAAACTGGTTTAGTACAATTGCATTGATTGAAATAACGGGCAGTTTTGCTGCACTGAATTTTAATAATCCTGACTGGAGTTTTCCTTTAATTGTGGATGAACATTTTACTTTAGGCGGAGAGCAGATCGGCCATCCTTTAATTGCAAAAGAGAGAAGCGTTGCAAATGATTTTTCTATACACGGAATGTCAAAGATCGATCTTATTACAGGTTCTAATATGGCTGGTAAAAGTACTTTTCTGCGCAGCATTGGGGTGAACATTATACTGACTTATGCTGGTTGCTGCGTATGTGCTAAAAACTTTACTGTTTCAATTGCCACCTTGATGAGCAGTATGCGTATTGAAGATAATCTTGCAGAAAATACTTCAACGTTTTATGCAGAGCTGAAAAAGCTTAAATCGATTATTGATGCGGTGAACAGCGGCGTAAAAACATTTATCCTGTTGGATGAAATTTTAAGAGGAACCAATTCTTTTGATCGCCACACAGGCTCAAAAGCATTGATACAACAACTTATAAAGAAAGATGCTATTGCTGTTATTGCAACGCATGATATAGAACTGGCGAAACTGGAAAATGAATTCCCTGTCTCAATTAAAAATTATCATTTTGATGTGCAGGTAAAAGGTGATGAATTATTTTTTGACTATAGAATAAAAGACGGTGTTTGTAAAAGCATGAATGCATCTGTGTTGATGAAACAAATCGGTATTGAAATGTAGGGTTCTATTGCGAAATTTTGGAATAGGAAGATTGGGAAATTGGTTGAAGTTGAAACTGCAGCTCAATGGTGATATGCAGTTGAAGTGTGCGATCCCGCATCAAGTATGGGCAGGCTACACCATGCTAAATTGAATACAAAAGCTGGCAACATAATAATAACAATAAAGCGCAGCTTATATTCAACTTTGAAGCAATAAATCTTGAAACTATTTAAACAGCCTGAAAATATCCAATCCTAATGCGTAAGCCATTAGACCAAGTAACAGGATCATTCCTACCATTTGTGCATACTCCATGAATTTATCTGTAGGTTTTCTTCCTGTGATAATTTCATAAATACAGAATAAAGCGTGGCCGCCATCCAATGCAGGTATTGGAAGAATGTTCATGAATGCAAGTATGATTGAAAGCAATGCGGTAATCGACCAGAAACTTTGCCAATCCCAAAAGCTGGGAAAAATATTTCCTATGCTTATAATGCTTCCAACTGAATCGTTTGGATTCACCTTGCCGGAAATGATCTGCTGAAGGCCAGTAATATATTTACCTAAAGTTGAAAAGCATCTCTGGATGCCAAGCGGAATTGATTCACCGAAAGAATAATTATGATGAACAGTGCCGAAAAGTTCTCCAGCTAGTTTTGGTTGAAAGCCAACAACAGCTTTATCATCGAGCCTTGCCTGAACGGTAGTTGTATCAGTACCGCGTAAAACCTGTATTGAAATTATTTTATTCGCAAAGGATTTTTTTAAACTATCAAATTCCTGGTAAAATTGTAACGGATGATTATTAATACCGATGATTTTATCATTTTTCAGCAGAATACCACTAACAAATTTTGAATGCGCTTTATCCACCGAATCAACAACTACAGGGAATTGAACATCAATAAACTTCTTAAATCTTGTATGTGTAAGACCCTTTATAAAATTGTCAGGAATATTAATATTTATTGTTTGGCCGTCACGTAAAACCTGCAATGTTTTTGCCTCATTGGTCATTATATCATGAGTTATGTCAGCAAAATTTTTTACAGGATTGTTATCAACCGCTATAATATTATCGCCGTTTTGCAAGCCAATATTTCTTGCGAGCGAATCTGCATAAATACCATACTTAACATTTTGCGGGGGTAAATAATCATCGCCCCATTTATAGGTGATCATTATAAAAAGAAACAATGCCAGCAGAATGTTCATAATAACACCTGCAACCATTATTATTAGTCTTTGCCATGCAGGTTTGCTTCTGAATTCATAAGGCTTCGGTGGTTGTTGCATTTGTTCTTTATCCATGCTCTCATCAATCATCCCGGAAATTTTTACATAACCACCAAGCGGAATCCAACCAATGCCATAAATTGTTTCACCTATTTTTTTCTTCCATATACTGAACCATGCATCAAAGAATAAGTAAAATTTTTCAACACGGCATTTGAACCATTTGGCTGTTGCAAAATGCCCGAGTTCATGAATGGTAACAAGTATTGATAAGGAAAGAATTAACTGAATTGTTTTTAATCCCACACCAGCCCAATCAATTGATAGTAATGTCATATTTACCCTAAATCCCTGAGGGGACTTTTTGCCCTAGATCCCTAAAGGGACTTAACAGCGGTTAAAAAATAATTTTATTCTAATTATAATAGCTATAAAAATTTTGCAATGATAACACTTCATTTGTTAACCCAATACATAAGCTTTATGAAAGTAAGTTGTTAATGCTCCCTTCAGGGTGGGGCTTTAAAGCTGTATCAGT
>JABDAV010000101.1 GCA_013289015.1 Bacteroidota bacterium
TTGATCCCTGTTTTAGTAGGCACGCCATCTATAATGTATAAAGGGCTGTTATCATTAATGGTTCCGATGCCTCTTATTCTTACTGCAATCGCATCGCCCGGTGCACCGGTTTGAGTAGTAATGGAAACACCGGGAGCTTTGCCCTGCATTATCTGTTCAACACCACCAACAGGAATATCCTTTATGTCTTTATTGCTGATAGTAGAAACCGCACCGGTAAGATCTTTTTTTCTTTGTGTTGAATAACCAATAACAACTACATCATTTAAACCGGCAACTGTTTCCGATAAGCTTACCTGGAGTGTGGTTTGTCCTGCAACAGAGACCGTTTTCGCCTGGAAGCCTATGGAAGAAATTTGCAGTACAGCATTTCCGTCCGGAATATTTATTTGAAAACGCCCGAAAGCGTCTGTTACAGTGCCTTTTGTTGTGCCCTGTATTGTTACAGAAGCATTGCCCAGTGGCTGCCCGTTCTGATTGGTTACTGTGCCGGTGATAACCGTATCAGCGGCATATTTGTTTGCCAGAGGTTGATGAGGGTTTTTAGCTTTAAGAGGCTCGTGTTTATTGCTAATATTTCCTGCACCGGCTTTCCCGGTATTGGCTATTGAAATAAGAGCAAGCAAAAGGAATAATTGAATACAACATATTTTAACTGCTGTATGGAGTAAAGGTGTAAATGTTTTTCTGTTCATAGTATAGTTGATTTTTTTTCATTGACATGTTTTACATGCTTAATATTCCAACCGGCAATAGTTATCTATTGTCAATTGATTTGTAATCAAAAAACTAAGGCAGTTAAATTCTTTGCTTTGAGAATTGTTGCGATTGTTGCAAGCTTAATCGGGGTTTGCATTCACAGGCTTAACAAAGATGCGTATTTTCTCAGACTATTGGAAGTCTATTTTAAATACTGGGTTTAATTAAGTTCATCAGCATTCCCTGTTGATGTATTAATTGGATAGTTTGTTGCAGTAAGCGTTGCTGACCAAAGAGGATTATGGTTTTGCATTCATGAGCTTAATCGTTTTAAAACCAAACAGAGGAATGTTGCAATCAAAATTTACTTTCTGATTCTTTTTAAACTTAATAGTTGATGTTACTGTATCGTTCAATTCAACAAACTGTAATTCATCTGCATAACAATTCAGCGCGATGTTATGTTGTGTTCGGGTTGAAGCATTGTTTACAAATCTTATATAAAGATCATTGCCTCTATAATACATAACTGTTATGGCAATACCACTATCAATACTTTCGACAAAAGTATTTGAAGCATTCCTGCTGGTAATGATTGAAGTAATGACAGGCTGATTCCATTTGATGACTTCATTATTAATATCTGCTTCATTCCATTTGCCTTTGTGTGGCAACAATGCATAGTGAAGATAGGTTGGGCTATCAACATAATAATTTCTTCCCCATAAACCAATGCCCGCATATTGAATGGTTAATGCCAAAGGAAAATTTTCTCCATGCACATAACTCGTTACATGATCTGAAAACAAGGCCATGCCATATTTATTTTCACTGTCAGTTACATCAACCCAATTATCAATAACATTATTTTTTATGCTGTCCCATGAATTATAAAATGTGTTGGATAACTTGCTTTCCGTAACATCAAGTGGCGCATCTTTATATATTTTCTGATTGCTAAGATTCAATGGAAAAACTGCAAGCAGTTTGCAGCTATCATTATAAAAAGCTTTATGACGATCTGCAGAATAATAACCTCCAGGTTGCCTGTAATCTTCGCCAATGCCAATTCCTTTTTTATAATCAATGTGCAGAGCACAATCAATTCTTTTTTGTGATTGTGTTAATTGAATAGTTTGAATAAAATTGTTCTCGCTTATTGTTCCTTCAATCTGCAGTTGAATTTGCAAAGGCCCATTCTCCAATACAGTAATCTTTGGTTGATTATCGCTGCTTTTTGCAAAACCACCATCATTATAAAAATGTCCGCGCAAAATATTGAAGTCATTTTCATTAATTGCAACAAAATTTTTATTACCGAGATATTTTGCAACGAATTGTTTTATGTTGCCATGTTTTGCATCAATCACCAACTTATATAAGTCAGTCTCCATCACAAAATTTCCTTTGTCCTTTGTTATAGAAGCACCACTTTTTAAAGATTGTTTTGCATCATTAACCAAAGAGTAATTGTTATAACCTAATGCAGGAATATTTGTTTCAAACAATAATGTTTTTGAAGAATCTTTATTGATAACAATTTGCGACGCGATTGTTTTGCCATTGTGCTGAACACTGTTTGCAGATGTATTATTATTCAGCTTTACGGCAACAACTTCTTTCCTGTTGATAGCCGTGGCATTTAACACAAAAATATTTTGCTGATTGTTTTTTGATGTTGTTGAACTAAGCGCATTTAAAGATTGATGAATAATAACATCACTTAGTGAATCTGTATTTTCAGTCCATTGTTTCACATGGGTTGCCCATGTTTCTCCGTCATGTATATTATAAGGAACGATCCAGCAATCATGATGTTGAGATAACAATAATGTTCTCCACGCATCATCAAATTTTTTTTCAGGATAAGGCAAACCTGTATACAATTTTGCAAGAGCTGCTGTTTTCTCAGCCATTGTTATTTTATTTTCTGCAACGCGAACTTCCTGTGCAATGCGTTGTAAAATTTGCGCACCCCAAACAAGGCTTACATTAATATCTTCCTGCGATAATCTCAGCTGCTCAATATTTTTATTGTCTTCAATTAACTTAAAATAATTGCGCCACGTTGTGTACTGTGTTGTTGATAATTTATGATTATCCAGCCAGGGCCCATTTTTCCAGCCTGCATCCTGCAAGCACATACCAACAGGAAATTGTATGCCCTGGTTACTGGCTGCGGTGATATATGTTGCTGAATTATTCCATGCAGTTGTTTGCCATGTCGATCTCTTTTGTAAACTTTCAGATGTGTACCGTGGCACCGTTAATATACCTGTTCCATCAGGTCCTATCCAATTCAATGCCTGGCCACCCAAAGCGGCTGTATATCCGCCCCAACAGGTGTTTGGATTTTTCAGCGACACATATTTAATTCCTAATGATCTTAAAATTTGTGGCAGCGCACTTGTAAAACAGGGCTCTTCGGATGAATAGGTTGTAAACTTTATGGCAGGAAAATGTTGTTTCAATTTTTGTATACCATATTGAAACTGGTTGATGATACTTTCCTCGGAAATATTATACAAATAACTCTGTGCATAAGATGGATTCACATATTCTATGGAAACATTATCAGATGAATCGTTGATCAGTTTCTTTATCCCAGCATAACCTTCAGGGTCTTTTAATTCAATCGTATCCCAGCTTTCGGGTTCTATTTCAAGATTAACTTTCCAGTCTTTGTAATGATTTAAAGTATCTGCAATAAACTTCGTTAACCACAAAGGATAGTGGCCATATATACCGCCATGATAACCATCAATGAAATAATTTGTTTGTGCAGAAAGATTAAAAAAGCAACATAAAAAAAGTAGAAATGATATAAGATGCGTGCATGTTTTTTTCACAAATGCTCTGGTTTAAAAAAGGGGCAGGAATGCCCCTTTGAATTCTACGACTGCTTGTATATGAGACGAAAATTTTATGATAGTTATATAAAACAATTTACCGATCGATTTAAAAAATTCACGCATGCCTTAATTCACTATCATCTTCACCCGCGTGTACATATAAGTAACCTGAATAGTTGGTTCCCGCTATACTTAAATTTTTTTTAGTCTTTGAGGTTGATGAATGTTTGTGTGACTATGTAACACACACAATTATTTATCAGGATGACAATTAAAGCAGGTTGTACAATTGGTCTTTCGATTTTATTCATCTCTTCTTTCGCGCAGCAAAAAATTTCTTTGAACAGCGATAATAAAAGCATTCACTGGAAAGTAAAGCCGCAATCAGATATTAACAGCGACAGCGCAAAAATTTATGCAACAAATTATAGCAGCGCCGATTGGGTAAATGCAGTTGTGCCCGGCGCAGTATTTACTTCTTATGTAAATGCGGGCATTGAAAAAGATCCCAACTATGGCGATAATATTTATAACGTTGATAAGAGTAAATACAACCGCAACTTCTGGTATCGCACCGCATTTATGTCGCCTGCACATAACGGCGATCAGCAAGTGTGGTTAAACTTTGAAGGCATTAATCGCAAAGGAGAAATATTCTTAAATGGCATTCGTTTGGGTGAACTGGATGGCTTTATGCAGCGTGGTAAATTCAACGTTACCAATAGCATAAAAGACAATGACAGCAATGTGTTGGCAGTATTAGTAAAATATCCATCACTACCGATTCCAAATCATCAAAGTCCTACTTATATTTCAAGCGATGGTTGGGATTGGATGCCTTCGGTTCCTGGTTTGTTATCAGGCATTACAGATGATGTGTACTTAACGGTTACAGGCGCTGTAACATTGGTCGATCCGTGGATTCGTACAATAGTTTCTTCAAAAGATAAAGGCATAATTGCTTTGCAATTTGACCTGAAGAATAATGATGTAAAAGATTTGAAAGGTGAATGTTTGATAACCATCAATCCTGGTAATATTCAACTGGAAAGACAGGTTGATATTAAAGCAGGACAAACTATCAATATTGCATTTGATTCTTCTCATTATAAAAAACTGGTTATTCAGGATCCGTTGTTGTGGTGGCCGAATGGTTATGGCGATCCGAATTTATATAGCTGCGATATAAAATTTGTGAGCAATGATATTACCTCAGATAGTAAGCAAATAGAATTTGGTATTCGTCAGTACAGTTATGACACAATTGGAAGTGTGTTTCATTTGTATGTAAATGGTGAACGCATATTTGTGAAAGGTGGAGACTGGGGAATGAGTGAATACATGTTGCGTTGCCGCGGCGAGGAATATGACCTGAAAGTGAAGCTGCATAAGGATATGCACATGAACATGATCCGCAACTGGATCGGTTCTGTTACTGATGAAGAATTTTATGGTGCCTGTGATAAATATGGAATTATGATCTGGGATGATTTCTGGCTGAACTCACATCCTAATTTACCCGATGATGTTTTTGCTTTTAACATGAATGCAGTTGAAAAAATTAAACGTTTGCGCAATCATCCGAGCATTGCAGTTTGGTGTGGTGATAATGAAGGTTATCCTTTGCCTCCGTTGAATGGCTGGCTGCACGAAGATGTAAAAACTTTTGATGAAGGCGATCGCTGGTATCAACCGAACTCACACAGCGATGCGTTAACAGGCAGTGGGCCGTGGGGAAATTTTCATCCTGATTGGTATTTCACAAAATATCCCGTCGGCTTTGGCGGCAACAGAGTTTGGGGTTTCAGAACAGAAATTGGAACAGCTGTTTTTACAACGTTTGAAAGTTTTAAAAAATTTATTCCTGAAGAAGATTGGTGGCCGAGAAATGAAATGTGGAATAAACATTTTTTTGGTAAGTCTGCCGGAAATGGCGGCCCCGATAATTATGAAAGATCCATCAATCAGAATTACGGAAAGGCCACGGGTATTGAAGATTTTTGCCGCAAAGCGCAGTTGCTGAACATTGAAACAAACAAAGCATTATTTGAAGGTTGGCAGCATAATATGTGGAATGATGCATCAGGTATTATGACCTGGATGAGCCAATCTGCCTATCCATCTTTTGTGTGGCAGACATATGATTACTATTATGATCTGAACGGCGCTTATTGGGGCGTAAAGAAAGCGTGCGAACCAATACATATTCAATGGAATCCGGCAGATAATACAGTAAATGTTATCAATGCTTCATCAACGGATGCAAATAACATAACAGCGATTGCAGAAGTATATAATATGGATGGAAGCCTGCAGAAAAAATATACGAAGCAGTTAACATCGAATTCGTCTTCCAATACATCAACGCATTTTTTCAATATTGATTTTACAATGGATAATCTTGCGTATAGAAAGAATGTTGTTGCTTCTTCTTCACCCGGAGAATTTGAGCCTGCTGAGTGTTTGGTGGATAATAACAATGGCAGCCGTTGGGCAAGCAAAGCAAATGATGATGAATGGATCTATGTTGATCTTGGTGCGCCAACTGAAATTGCTTCTGTTGTATTGAACTGGGAAACCGCTTATGCAAAGGCATATAAAATATTAATAGCAACAGATTCAAGCAACTGGCAGGAAGTATATTCAACAACTGATGGAAAAGGTGGTTTGGAAAACATTAGCTTAAAACCGGTAACAGCACGTTATGTAAAAATGCAGGGTGTTAAACGTGCAACACAATGGGGTTATTCATTGTATGAAATGGAAATTTACAGTAACAAAAAAATTGAAACGGGTTTGTCTGCTGTACATTTTATAAAGCTGCGTTTAACAGATGACAAAGGGAAATTATTAAGCGATAATTTTTACTGGCGCGGCAACAAATCAAATGATTATACAGCACTTGCTTCAATGCCGAAAGCCAGCGTAAAAGTTAGCTCCACACTTACAAGGAATAATGGTAAAGCTGTTATTAATGCTGCTATCAGCAACTCAAATAAATCTATTGCTTTTGCAGTACATGTGCAGGCTTACAGAACAAGTGATGGTGAAAGAATTTTACCTGCGATGATGAATGATAATTACTTTACTTTATTAAAGGGTGAATCAAAAAATATTACAATCGGGTTTGATGAAAGTTTATTACCAGATGGAAAATATACATTGAAAGTTGAACCATATAACGAGTAACATTTTTATTGCTGATTTGGAGATTGTTGGACTTTGTGATTATGTAATGACTTAACCTATAAACAAGATCACAATCCAAATCACAAAATCCCGCAATCAGAAATATTTAAATATGAATTCATTTTCCTTTCAAATGATTATGCATATACTCCGAAGGCATTATGCCGAATTGCTTTTCAAAATTTTTACTGAAAATTTTTGCTGAACTATACCCAACAATTTCTGCCACTTCATTCACATTATGGCCTTCAGTCATTAACTCAGCGGCTTTTTTTAAGCGTGTAAGATTGATAAGGTCATTAGGTGTAAGATCTGAGATAGAATTTATTTTTCGATAGAATGTTGGCCGGCTCATATTCATATATTTTGCAAGCCTGTCAACGTCCAGTTCAGTATCCTGCAAATGTTCAATGATAACCTGGTTTACTTTATCTAAAAAGCGTTCATCGGGTTTTGTATGTGCTATTGTTTTTAAATGCGCTAATGGTGAATTGGCAAAATATTCTTTTATCTTATTTCTGTTCGCTAATAAACTTGCGATCTGCGTTTTTAAATATTTGGGTGAGAATGGTTTTTCTATATACACATCTGCGCCTAATTCAAGCCCTTCAATTTTTGCCTGCATGGTATTTTTTGCCGTTAATAAAATAACCGGCAAATGACTTAATTCAACATCAAATTTTATTATACTACACAATTCAAAACCATCCATCACCGGCATCATTACATCGCTTACAATAAGATCAACCACTTCATTCCTCAAAACCTCCAATGCAGTTTTACCATTGCCTGTTTTTTTTACAGCATACAAATCGTTCAGGTTACTTTCTATGAAATCAAGTATCTCAACGTTATCTTCCACTAACAAAATCACAGGTTTCATAACAGCAATGCTTAAATTATATTATTGATTCAGCGGATTAACCGGCAACGACAAAATAAAAACATTCATTCCATTTAACGGATGTTCAAGCTCCAGCATTCCGCCATGCATTTCAGCCAGCGATCTGCTTAATGTTAACCCAATGCCTGTGCCAGCCTGGTTAGATGTTTCTTTTACCCTGTAAAAGCTTTCGAATATCAGCTCTTTCGTTTCTGCCGGAATGATAAAACCATCGTTGGAAAAAATAACTTTGTATGTCTTCATTTCATCATTGCTGTATTGCAAACAAATCGAAACTTTTTTCTCTGCATATTTGAATGCATTATCCATTAAGTTACTAAAGATTTTATTAAGCGCTTCCTCATCAGCATAAGCGTATAATTCTTCAGCATAATTAAAATCTACCTCTATATTTTTTTGTGTAGCGATTGTTTTGAATCTTATATAATGATCAAACAACAACAACGAAATATTTGTCTTGCTAAAATTTAACCTGAAACCATTGGTCTCTATTTTTCTGAAGTCGAGCAGTTGATTGGCAAGTTGCATCAACCTATCGGTATTGCGGCTCATAAGTTCAACACTTGTTTTTATAGAAGGAACTTCATCAATCTGGTCCATGATATTTTCCATCGGCCCTTTAATTAAAGTAAGCGGCGTTTTTATTTCATGCGCAACATTGGTAAAAAAGTTTAGCTTGTCTTCATAGTTTTCTTTTTCTTTTTCATGCGCCATCTTTTCAAGCCTGCGTTCATTTCTTGCTTTCGCTCTGTCCATAAAAAATTTAATAACAAGAAACGTTATAACGATGGTTAACAATGTATAGATAAGATATGCTTGCCATGTTTGCCAGAACGGAGGCAATATTTCAATATTAAGTCTGGTGAGATTGTCTTCACCGTTTTTGTCATCCATACATTTTACAATAAATGTATAATTACCTGGCGCCAACTCTGTGAAATATGCTTTGCGATTGGTTTTCAGGTAAGTCCAGTTCTTATCAAGTCCTTGCAGTTTATACGCATAAGCAATAGTTGAAGGCGAGCTGTAATTCAACGCTGCAAAATCAATACTGAATGATGATTGATTATAAGGCAACGTAATTTTTTTGGTGAAAGTAATCGATTGCTGCAACGGGGATTTATCTTTTGCAATAAGCAATTCATGATTATACACCTGGAAACCTGTTATATAAATTGGCGGAATAAACTTATTGTTAATGATAGAATCAGGATTAAAACTGATCATACCTTTTACACTTCCGAAATACATATTGCCTGAGTCATCTTTGCAAGCAGATCTGTAGTTAAACTGATCTGTGAGCAAGCCTTGCGTTTTGCTAAAAACTTTTACTTCTTTTGTTGAAGGATTAAATCGTATCAAACCTTTTGATGTGCTTACCCACAAATTGTGTTTATTATCTTCAAGCATTGCATACATAACATCTGCAGGAAAACCATCTTTTGAAGTATAAATGCGCAACAAATTTTTATCTGCATCATAAGAACAAAGACCACCTTCCGTTGCAAACCACAATGTTTTATCGCTGCTTAAATAAATGTAGTTGATGATGTTACTGGCAATCGTCTGGTTGTTATTAATAGAAAAAAAATAATGTTTTGCTTTGCCTGTTTGCGTGTTGTAAACATAAATGCCATCACCATAAGTGCCTGCCCAAATATTGCCTTTATTATCCTCGCATAAGGCACGAAAAAATGCTTTTGGTAAAGCATCGATCCAATTGAAATTATTGGTTGAAAAGATATATTTATAAGCGCCTTTATCTGTTGCCGCGATTATATTTCCTTCATTTGTTTTTAAAAGAGCGCATATAAAATTGCTACCAAGAGAAGAATTTATTGTGTTGTAGTTATGCAATCTTTTGCCATTAATATTTAACAGGTCAAGACCATGTAAATAAGTGCCTGCCCACACTGTATCATCATTCACTAATAAACCATGAATATTGGAATAAGAAACACTTTGCTTGTTTATAGCCGGATTAAAGTTGATGAAGTTGCCTGTTTGCGGATCAAATTTATTCAGGCCTGCATCTTCAGTACCTATCCACAACATGCCGTATTTATCTTTCTGCATTTCGCTTACAGCATTCCCGCTTATTGAATTCTCATTTACTTCCGGAAAATATTTTTTAAAAATGATATCCTGTTTCGGATAATAATTTACGCCGCCAAAATAAGTGCCTGCCCAAATGCCGTGTTGTTTATCCATACAGAGTGTTTGCACAATGTTGTCTGATAAAGAATATGGGTCTTCGTATTTTTTTCTAAGGTTGTAATAACTGTTGTTGCTCGTGTTTAAAATATAAATGCCCGATTGTGTGGCGATCCAGTATTCATTTTTATTAATGGCAAGAATATCACGTACAATAATATCTGCTTTGTCTTCATTGAGTGTAAGAAGATCTTTGTAAGTTGATGTTTTTATATCAAACATTTTTAATCCCTGGTTTGATGTACCTACCAGTAACCTTCCATCATCTACTTCATAAACCGACTGAACCCATTTTGAAACAACATAACCTGAATGATTAAAAACATCATACATTTCAAAGCTGTTGTTAGCTGCGTTGTATTTGGCAATAGATCCTGAAGATGTTGTTACCCATAAACTGCCATCTTTTAAAATATTATAAGAAGTAACTTCTTTATGGTTTACATTGAACGATTTTATACCGTTTGTTTTTTTATTGTAGCGATATAAAACATATAACGTTATGTAATACACATTATCGCCAACAACCTTTACTGATTGCACTGAACCATTGCCTGCATTTTTAAATTGCGTAAAACTTTCTGTTAATTCATCAAACACAAACAATCCTTTTTCTGTGCCTACCCAAATTTTTTTATTACTGTCTTCAGATAAACTCATTATAGCATTGCTGCCAATACTGTTTTTATTGTTGGGATCGTTCCTGAAGATTTTATATGATAAACCATCAAACCTGTTCAGGCCATCGCGTGTACCAAACCACATAAAGCCCAAATGATCCTGCATAATGCAAAGCACCGCATTGTTTGATAATCCATCTTCAACCTGGTAATGCGTAAAATAGTATGGCTGTGTATGCACAATGTTGGCAAAACCAAGCATCATCAGCGCCAGCAATACAAAGCATCTTCTCATATGGCAAATATGCAATGAAAGTAAAATAAAATAATACCAATCAATATTACAGCGCAGATATGTTTCAATAACACATTCATAAAAACTTTGAGACAAATCAAGCCAAACATGAAACAAAAATTCATTTGATAACGAATTTAAAATTTCAATTTGCTACTGTTAATTTTAAACACTTATGAGAAAATGCTGTTTATCAGGCAGCATTTTTAAAAAACGATTGCAATGATTACAATGAATGATTACTACCAACAGCTTACAGACAGGGAGTTGCTTGATCTTGTAAAACAAGACGATAAAAAAGCCTTTGAAGAAATTTACAGTCGGTACCGGAATTTATTAACCCAGTCTGCTTTAAAACATCTGCTGTCAAAACAAAAAGCAGAAGATATAGTACAGGAAATTTTTATAAGCTTTTACAACAGGCGCAAAGAATTTGAACTATCTGTTTCATTGCGTGCCTATTTGTTACAGGCTTTGAAGTTTAAGGTCATGAATGAATTTCGTTCGCAGGTTGTGAGAGATGCATACAGCAAGAACATGCGTTATGTTTATGCCTATGCAAACAGCACAACACATCATGCTTACGAAACAAAAGAGCTGGCGTATAACATCCATCGTTCAATAAATCTTTTGCCTGAAAAATGCAAACAGGCTTTCCTGTTAAGCCGCAGCGAAAATCTTTCTTATAAAGATATTTCAGGGCATTTGAATATTTCTGTAAGTACGGTTGAAAAACACATCAGCAAAGCATTGAAGTTTTTAAAAACGAATCTTTGTTTACAATAAAAAATTTTTATTGTAAAACAGAACACGGTTATTTTACCGCTATAACATGATTGCATCTTTACGAACTACATTGGTTGCCCTATTTGTTTTTGTTGTGTACAACATGTATGCACAAAAGCCATTGGTTGATTATGTGAATACGTTGCAAGGCACCAACTCAAGCTGGGATTTATCTTATGGAAATGTTTATCCAACCATTGCATTGCCTTTTCCTATGAACTCATGGTCGCCGCAAACAGGCAAAAATGGTGACGGATGGAAATACACGTACAATGCAACTACCATTCGTGGCTTTGAAGAAGTACATCAATGCAGCCCGTGGATGGGTGATTATGGCGTGTTTACCTTAATGCCGGTTGCAGGCAAATTGGTAGTGAATGAAAATGACCGTGCATCATCATTCAAACATGAAAATGAAATCGCACAACCATCTTATTATAAAGTAAAATTTGATAACGGTATTACTACAGAAATTTCTCCAACAGAACGTGGTGCGCATATGCGTTTTTCATTTCCAAAACAAGATGCGTTTATTGTATTTGATGGGTACACAAAATTTAGTTCAATAAAAATTATTCCCGAAGAAAGAAAGATCGTTGGTTATGTTACCAACGGCACATTCATTCCAAAAGAATTTAAAAACTATTTTGTTATACAATTCGACCAGCCTTTTGTTGCGTATGGAACATGCAACAATAAAGACAGTTCAATAAATGCAGGTAATTTGTTTGATTCAGGACAACAACGCGGCGCTTATATTCAGTTTAAGAAAGGCGTTAAAGTACAGGCGAAGATTGCATCATCATACATCAGCGCTGAACAGGCTGAACTTACGTTACAGCAGGAACTTGGTAAATATGCAAAATTTGAAGACACAAAAACTGCTGCAGATAAAGCGTGGAATGATTTATTAGGCAGCGTAAAAATAGAAGGTGGAACAGAAGATGATAAAGCAACATTTTATTCATGTTTGTTCAGGGCAAGTTTATTCAGCCATAAATTTTATGAGATAAAACAAGATGGCAGCCCATATTATTTCAGTCCTTACGATTCCAAAATACATGATGGTTACATGTACACTGACAATGGATTCTGGGATACATTTCGTGCACAGTTTCCGTTAAGCAATATTTTGCATCCAACAATGGAAGGAAGATACATGCAATCGTTGCTGGATGCACAACAGCAGTATGGTTTTTATCCAACATGGTCAAACCCCGGCATGAGTGGTGTAATGGTAGGTAATCATGCCATATCATTATTAACCGATGCAT
>JABDAV010000102.1 GCA_013289015.1 Bacteroidota bacterium
GTTCGCCGGTTAAATAAAACCTTGCAGAACTATGGATATATTATTCTGGTAGTTCAACTAACTTATTTCCTTTACATGGATTGTAATGAATGTAGTCTAACTTTTGTTGAATGAATTTTTCTGTTCTGCATTCTTTCCAGTCGAATGATGTTTCAAATGCATTATGCAGTTTACCTTCTTTTCTTTCTGTGCTGTTTAAACTTGATGATAGCTCAGTTAATATTAAACTGCTATTGTGTTGTTGCGGACGTTTTACCAAATCATAAGCTATAAAACGTTTCCCATTTGATATAATACTATTGATTGTTTTGCCTGTATTACTGAAAGCAATTATAGCGTGCACGTAGCTTGGCATGATCACATAACCAATGATGTAATGACCTTGTTGTTTTAAATGATTGAACCAGGTATATATTGCATCATAAGCATTGCATAGTTTGAATAATGGAAGCCAGTTAATGCATGTGAATGTTATAAAGTACGCACCTTCTTTTTCTGCTATGGCTTTGCGAACAGGCATAGTTGAAGATACAGAATCAAACGGGCTTTTGTGCTTCGTAATCGCAATGTCCCTGCCTGCGCTCATTGCTTTATGAGGAGACATTGCGGATAAGGGAAATTCAAGACAAACCCGAACGCTCCGCGCGTTTTGTCTTGCCTGCGCCTCCCTCTGTGTAACTGATTTATTTGCCTCAGTTCGTTTTAAAGCTTACGCTCTGTAGGCCCTGATACTGTAACGAAACACTCAGCCTCATGCCCGTCATCCCCGGCGTGACGGGGATCTCATACTCACCAGCTCTGCATCTTTCAATAAATACCTTTCAAATAACTCCGATTCTGCTTGTCTTTTGCCGTTTACCGAACCGTTATGCAAGATTAGAACAGCTTGAAATATCGATTTCCCGTTAGGGCACATTAAGGCACGTTAGGGCACGAAAAGGCACAATAAGGCACGTTAGGGAAGAAATTTTATTGATTTTCAATACATTTTATAAACGCAAAATTTTCTTAGTGCTTTTATGCTAAAAACTAAAGCTTTTAGTTAAATTTATTCCTCTGAAATGAAATAATAAATAAACCAAATGATATGAATACTACGAGCGTAAACACAGTAAAAGCGTACACCATTGCAGAACTTGCAGTCCTTTACCAGGTAAGTACCAAAACTTTCAGAACATGGTTAAAACAATATGCAAAAGAAATAGGTGAAAGGGAAAGCCGTTACTTTACCGTACTGCAGGTAAAGATCATATTTGAAAGGCTGGGCGAGCCATAAGAATGCATTAAGGTTGGTAAGTTCAAATCCCCCGATGTATCGGGGGATTTTTTATTACAACAAACCTGACAGGTTTTGCTTACCATAAGCGCAAATTATAAAACAACTAAACCTGTCAGGTTATAGTCACATCCTTTACTCTTACAGGCATATCTTTGTTTACTTATATCCGGGCCGTACAGTTCACGCTTCTGAAACTTCAACATGGAAGACGGGAACAAATACGCTGCAGCCATGAGTAAATAATTCATTAAACTTAAATTTAATTGTATGCCGAAAAAGACAGCTGAATCTAAAAAGAATAAGCCTACTAAAAAGAAAAGCTCAGCACAAAAGAAAGCGGATCCAAAGAAAAAAGCGCGGTAAGATCAAAATGCAGAGAGCCCGGTTCACAATGCCGGGCTTCTTTCTTTCTAAGCGAGTCTCCCGCTTGGGACTCGTAGTGTGGTTTAAGTGTAAATACCTTCCCGATCCAGCACTCTTTCATATTGAGTTACCTCCAGGCAACCAGCTTCCCACCAGGAATTACGCGCAACATTTCACGACTTTGCGATGTGGGGGCGCTTGAGTCAGAGAGATATACCGCTAACCGCAATGTCGGTGCCAAACGCACAAGGCTAAATAACCAGACATTGCGACAAAGTGAAAAAGCACAAAACATATACAGCAGCTTTATCCACAAACAGCGAACGTAAATACTTTTCAGATTGAAGAGAGCTGTTTAGTGGATAAAATATTTGAAAAACAAAAAGATGATTAATTTAGAAAACTCTAATTGCAACCGGCACTAAAATAAGGGGAGCTTACACTGTACGTACAGTTTCTTGGCGATGCAGGTCTGCTGGGTAAAACAACGATTGCTGTTGATAGCAGCAAGTTTAAATTATTTAATCAGAAAATTTTATTTTATAGCAGTATTCCTAACTCGGTTTCAATGGCTCGACGATATTGAATTTGATTTCTATGGTTTATTAAAAATTGTTTCAATGCTTCTTTGTCATTTTGTAGAATTATCAAAATATCTTTTAGTGTGTTTATATAGGTTCTCCTTGCATTTGGAAGACCAAAACCGTTTAAAATTAGATAATCTCTTAAATTTTTAGCCGCGGTGTCAGTAGAATCGGCTGGGATATAATATCCGTCAACATAGACCAGTCTTTTTTCTAAGTCTGCATCTGTTGGATCCAAAATTGGTTGATGTAAAGACCAGCGCCGAACACTTCCTTTTTTTCTATTTATCCTACTCGAAGCGCCGAACCAATTTTTATAACCGTCTGCTGTTGTGTTCTTTAATGAAGGATCAAAATGTTCTATATCTCTGGCATAACCTGGACAAAAAAATTCTTCAGTATAAGCACAAAAATGGTTTTGTTCAATTTCGAGTTGTTCAATAATTAACTCTCTATCGAGAGGATATTGATAAGATTTTACCACTATTACAGAACTTGAATGTTTAACTATTCGTTTCATGCTGACTATCAAATCTGTAATGAATGTTTAAAGACAAATACTCACTCATAAGCTCTTGCTTTCTTGTAAGATTTGTTTCATTTAACATTAGACTCTTTAATTCAATAAACCTTTTATATGCTTCTAAACCTTTTTCTTCCAAAATGTTATCCATACCGAAATCTTTATAAAGAATATCATTGGGATCGTCTCCTTCGGGGGAAACACCTTTTTCCGTAATAACTTTACCGTCCTCATCAAAATCAAAAATAATTCTTTCACAAGGCTCAAATGCAGAAGCTACAATTGGAGAATGTGTTGCAAAAAAGAACTGGGCATTTGGAACTAAAGTAGTATACTCCTTAATCAATCCGATCTGAGTGTCGGGATAAAGAGAACGTTCCGGCTCATCGAATAAAATAGTAGCATCTCTAAACGTCAAAACACTCAATGGGATTGAAGTAGCGAGGATTTGAAGAGTTCCAGTACTTAAAAATGCGGTTGGTACTTCCACAAGATCATTTATCCTTTGAATTCTACCTAGTTTTAAATGATCTTCTTTTTCAAAATCAATTTCTGTGTTTACTTTTAAATTGAATTTGCACAGAATACTATCTATGCATTTTTGAACAATTTGCTTTAGTGGATTTTCGTGTTCTTTTTCCCAGCTCACTAATTCTTCAATATAATCCTGTGCTTTACTTGGATTTGCTTTCGATTTTGCAAGAAACTCATTTACCTTTCTGATATAATCAGGTTCATATGCCTTTATCTCATCAATAAGTATATTCCAAACGAACTGCACTTTATCAATACTGAAATCCCAAATTTTCTTTTCTAAATAATCTGTTCTTTTTTCGCTTTCACTCTTTCTCTCAGAAGCAGCTTTTGCATCATCTTCGGGTTTTTTAAGCACCGATTGATAGTTTTCAGCTAAGTCATTATTAAAATTTCTTATTGTATCAAAGGGAAATGATAACAGAGATACACCTTTTACTTTGAAAAAATGCTCAATTAGATATGCTTTGCACTCCAGGTCACTTAAGCCATTTTCACCTTTATAAATTAGTTCAATATCTTTTTGAGATGAGATTTTGTCTTCAGGCACTCCTTTAGACCACTTCGAAAATTTGTAGGTATTTTCAACTAAAAAATGTATTCCAACATTCTCCTCAAATAAAAGGTTTTGATCAAGACAATCAGGATTAATTTGATCCTCATAAGAAAAGAATTTTATTAAATTAAGAATGGTTGATTTACCCGTTCCACTTTGTCCAATGAGACAAACTTTATCTAATGGTTTTCCAGCCTTCAATGGATGGGTAGAAGGATAAGTTAGATCAATTACCAAATCTTTTCTGTAGTTTAAATAGTTTTTAAGAATAATTTTTGTAACCTTCATTTGTAGTAATATTAAATTCCGCAAACCATACAATTAGGATCTCGCTCAACTCTAGCTCCATACCAGCGAAGTATGGATGGCTTATTGAAGTTAAACTCAAGTTTACTCCAGGATTCATATACCTTTTCACGCCTGTTAGCCCAGATATAAAAATCAGAAATCAAATCCTCTTCTAAGCTTTTTATACCTGTATTTTCACCTTTGGATAATTCAACTAAAGCAAGCTTTACCATAAAATTTGAAATAGGTGCAATATCTGATGCCAAACCTACTTGAATAACAGTTTGTAAATCTTGTTCATTAGTATAATCCGGCAATAATTTTTTCGCTTGCTTTTCCTGTGAAATTTCTTCATCATCTCCACCTGCCGAACGAACATTCTGCGAATAAAGACAGTTGTAACAAGGACCTTTAAAGGGTCTAACTCTTAATACGTCTCCACCAATTGCTCTTGTAATTGCTCTTCCGAAAATGGCAGGAATTTTAAACTTTAATGCTAATTCATTTAAAAAAAATCTGCTTCTATCATTATCAGACGCACAAATAATAATGTCAACTTTAGATAGTACATTAGCACACTCCTGCATGTTCACATTTACATCAATTTCTGACGTTATAACATTTGCATAAGGATTTTTTTGCCAGATTAAATCCCGTACAGCATAGGTCTTAAATCTGCCTAAATCATTTACGCCGCAAACATGACGAGATACATTTGACAATTCTAACCTATCAAAATCTATCAATGTGAAATTACCTATTCCGGCTTTAGCCAGCTCCACAGCAATCGGCGAACCGCCACTTCCTAGTCCTACAATTCCAACAGATTTTTTAGAAATAGATTCCACCTCCAGCAATCCTTTACTTCTTGAATACAATTCTAATTTACCCGGTATAAATTTTATCTCGCATTCACTTATGCTGCCATTGAGTTTTAAAAAACATTTATGCTTAAGAACATTGTTTGAAACACTCAAAAAAATAATAAGTGCTTCATCAGAATTTAATTTGAAATAATTAAAGTTGTTTGCTGCAGCAACCATTTCAACATCTGATGGATAAAGATAAAACCGGCAATTGACTTTAATACCTGCAGGAGATGATTTCGGCGAAGCTGTAAATGCATGGAAAACAGTATTCTGATCCATACTAAAAGCTTCTCCCTGAATAATCAGGTGTTGGTTTAATTTGCTTTCAAATAAGTCGCTAATTTGTTCTGCTCTTAAATAAACTATCGAAGTAATCATAAATAAAGAGTAAAAAAACCGTCCTTATAAATTTGATCTACAACAACTTCACCAGGCTTTTGACTAGTATCCGTTGCACTTTTAATAATCAACTCACCCGTTGTTGGATCAAAAGTTAATTTCTTTTCTGACTGGTCAATATTTTTCTTCGCCAGTTCTTCCTGAATTTTTTTAGGATCCTTTTCGTTTGGCATATGTAATATTTACTGCTGATGTTTTAAATAATAATCCAAAGCGTGTCCTGAAGATTTATGTCCATCCAAAGCCTCAAGCCATATTCTTACTTTAATAAGCACATTATAGAAAGTTCGGTTAGGATTCCAGTGAGTCGATTTATAAGTACAAATCTTTGGATATCCGTCTTTAGGTGATAACAGGTGCATCGTGGCGCTATAGTTATAATCAGTAAGTGCTTTACCCAAATTATCTGTAATAGGGTAAGGATAAGTTATTACAACCTCAGGCACTGAATTTGGCATATCAATAGGAACATATAACCTCAGCTTGTACATAGTTTTTTGGTTAGTTGTCATCCACCCTTCTAAGCACAATTGAGTTCCATAATATTTCCACTCAAAACCTGGAAAATATTGTTTCACTATTTCCCATTCTTTATTAAGTCTGTTTTGCTGCTCGGTTGACCAACTCATTTAAAAAAGTTTCTTTCTAAATTTTTTTTCTATAAACCGTAAAACCACATCCATATCTGAAGGAAAATGCCTTTGTTTTTTCAAAGGGATTTCAATCTGTGAAAAAACCTGCTCATTTGATAATATTGAAACTTCGATAGGCTGATTTGGAAAATTATGAGGAAGAATCATTTCATGAACCAAGCCACTTAGCTTAAATCTGATTGCAATTCTATTGTCTTTTTTTTGTAAAATTTCCACCTCTGAAACATGATTTCTATGCTGAAGCGATTCATATGTTTCTTTTAATAAATTTTTACCAACGTCAGTTTTCCAGTAAGAGTCAGAAGGCATTAAAGGTTTTTGAATGCTATTGTCATCCTTTACCTCAATATTTATTCGAGAAGAGGATACATCACTTTTCGGTTCTGTAAATAAATTTATGCCTTCTCTTGAAAGTTTTTCTCTAAATGGGCTTATCCCTTGCAAAACCTGCCATTTATATGGGATATAATTCACTGAATTATTTCTGGTAAACATAAATGGACTTATTACGACTGAATTATTTCGATCAATATTGCAAATAGAAATCAGAAATAAAGGAAGATTGCCATTTTGAAGTGCATTTTTCATTGTATTAATATCCCCCGAACTTGGTTGATATAATGAAAGGCGATGATGAGAATGCCAGGCACCAATATGTTGTAATCCAAATTTATTGTGCAGTAAACTTCCGCAGCTTTTAAGATAATCTATGTCCTGAAAAAATGAATGTTGGGTTCGATTTGTATTTATACCAGGGCCGATGACATACTCAATTTTTATTTTGCCATCTCTGGTGAAAGAACCAAAAAAATCTCCTCCTGTTTCTGAATCAGGATAATCCATAACACAGCGTGAAATAAAATCTAATTCGCTCTGATAAATCAAAGCTTGGTTATCACTCATAAAACAAAAATAAGATAATTTTATCCTCGGTTATTTTTCTACTTACCAACCATAAAGTTGCAGACTTAGGCTAATTTGGGCTTACGAATTTCTGTCATAGCAGGTTCTTCATTGCATAGCCATGTGTGGCATGAGATTCTGTCTATTAAGATAACGTTTTCTTATTTTAGCATAATGCATGTTCGTACAAAACATAGCGGCGATGGTTTTATGCAAATGATTTTGCCACTCACCACTTAAACCACCACCCTCCCCACCCAAACACTATCACTGGCATCCTGTTCATCGGCGCTTAAAAAACCAATCCAGGTTTCAACGGTATGGCCTTTTAAAAGGGATACGTTCAGGCTTGCTTTTTTATCTTTTCTAAAACCTGTATGTAAAGTAAAAATGGCTTGACGCACATCAGGTGCATAAGCAACCAGTATGATGCTATCATCCGGCGAAGCAATACCGATCCCGCTGTTATCGGTAAACGTAAACTGCAGTATGTTGTTCGCCTTCTTTACCACCTTCGCACCTTGCGCTGCGGGCAAGAGTCCTTTAGAGATCAGCACCTGCTGATAATTCAACTGTACGTCGGGATATGCACCGAGTATGGCCTGGCTTAATATAACAGAGGTTACACGGTTATAACCGCTATTGGTTTGCCCGTAGGGGGAAAAGCTCGTATCAAAAAAACCTGTACCCGTAAATGCTGTGGTGAATTGGTTACAAACACGCAGTTTTTCACGCTGCGCCAGCCGCCCGGGCGTTGCCTTATCTTTTACAATAGACTTGCTTTTGCGTAATATATTCTTATTCCTACGCCAGTAGCCTGTAACCGGACCTACCCTTCCCGTAAGTGCGCCTATAACGCCATGATTTCCTGAAGCCATACTAATTGTTTTGATTTTGCAATGATCGTTTTGGTTTTAATAAGCCTCTAAAATATCAAAAAAGCAGCATCCAAACAAATAACAGGCAGCTATTTTCTTCGTTACATGTACGGTAATTGTTCGATAGTTGTTCGATGTAATAGATCGAACAACTATCGAACAACTATCGAAGAAGTATCGAACAACTATCGAACAAATGAATTTGTTGGTATAATGCGTTATCTTAGTTGTTTAAACTTACATCGGTGTAAAACATCCTAACACCTGATGTTGCCATGCAATCTGATTTATGATCTACTCATTTAAGGGCTTTACACCCGTTATCGACGAATCTTCGTTCATTCATCCGCAGGCTTGTGTAACAGGCAATGTGATCATTGGCAAAAATGTATATATAGCACCGGGTGCTGCATTAAGAGGAGACTGGGGCAGGATCATTATTGAAGACGGCTGCAATGTGCAGGAGAACTGTACCATTCACATGTTCCCGGGCACTACCGTTTGGCTGAAAGCATCGGCACATATAGGTCACGGCGCGGTAATTCATGGCGCGACTATTGGTAAGAATTGCCTGGTAGGTATGAACAGTGTGATTATGGATAATGTGGAGTTGGGTGATGAATGTATTGTGGGTGCATTAAGTTTTATAAAGGCAGATGAAAAAATTAAAAGCAGGAGTTTAATAGCAGGCAACCCTGCAAAGATTATAAAAGAAGTAAGTGATGAGATGATAGGATGGAAAACAAAAGGCACTGAATTGTACCAGCAGTTGCCTGCCGAAATGAAGGAATACTGGAAAGCCTGTGAGCCGCTTGGAGAGGTTCCTGAATTTCAGCCCCCGCAGGAGTTTTTATATAAAACATGGAATGAAATCAGGCGGAATAAAATTCAGTAATTGACAGAAATTTTATTAGCCTGATTCTATGTGACAATTAAAAAATCAATATGCACACATAAATCAAGCGTAAAAAAATTCAATGATAAAAAACTATCTTCAACTGGTAATAGCAGTTGCATTTATAAACTTTAACTGCAGCGCACAAAAAAATATGCTTACTGAAAACATAAATGCTTTAGCAGAAAAACAACCGGTCGAAGATTCGGTTCTGCAAAAACTGCAATCAGAGAACGAACTTGTAATTGCTTATGCGGTTGAGAATTTTGCATGGGTAAAATCAGCAGACTATCGCATACTTGCACAAAACAAGGGTGAATGGAAAGGCTATGTTTATCATAAAAATCTTATGCCCAATAATACAGGTTCGCCTACTACGTTCAATACATCCGATGTTGACAAAACAGCCTGTGATGCCTTATTAAATTACCTTACACAAAATAAAGCCTGGGCCATAAAGGGAGATTCGGAAAATGGTTTTTGTTCCGATGGAAATAAAAACTGTAATATAAACGATGCTGCCAGTGCAAGGCTTTGGCTTATAACAAAAACTGCTGCCATCAATCCATCGTATTATGCACCTGAATTTTATGAAAACTGCTGCCCTGAAAAACAGCGCGGGCTCTTCGTTTCAATAATAAAAAAAATTGCGGATATTGTTGCTGACAAAGGCGCTATCGAATAAGTTACAATTGATCAAAGCCTGCTAATGTACACCGTTAAGCGAATCGCTGATATATTAAACGCAGCAACGAAACTGGTAAACGACAACGCACCTGTTGAACGGTTGCTTACTGACAGCAGGCGGCTGATCTTTCCTGAAACAATTTTGTTCTTTGCAATCGTTACGCAGCAAAGAGATGCGCATAATTTTATTATTGACCTGTATGAAAGAGGCGTTCGCAATTTCGTTGTGCATCCCGGCTTTGACATTACATTTTTTAAAAACGCCAATTTCGTTTTTTCGCCTGATACACTGGCAAGCCTGCAATCGCTGGCAGCTTATCACCGGCAACAATTTTCTTATCCCGTCGTTGCCATCACAGGCAGCAATGGCAAAACCATTGTAAAGGAATGGTTGTACCAGTTGTTATCGCCCGGGTACAATATTGTGCGCAGCCCGCGCAGTTATAATTCACAGCTTGGCGTGCCTTTAAGCATCTGGCAGATGAGCAATACTGATACACTCGGTATTTTTGAAGCAGGTATTTCTATGCCGGGCGAAATGCAAAAGCTGGCTGACATTATTGATCCCGGCATTGGCATTCTTACAAACATCGGTAATGCACATGATGAAAACTTTATTTCAATTCAACAAAAAACTGAAGAAAAGTGCAGGCTGTTTGCAAACTGTAATATGGTTATAACCAACGGTGACGATCAATCTGTACTGGACATTATACATGCAACATCAAAAGCAAAACTTATTACATGGGGAAGCAATGAAAACAACAGTATCAGGATATTATCACAAAAGAAAAAAGAAAGCGAAACTATTGTTGCATTAACCTATCAAAACAAAACACATGAACTTATTATTCCGTTTACAGACGATGCTTCTATTCAAAATATAATTACCTGCACTGCAACTTTATTGCATTTTACAATAAGCATTGAAATAATTAATGAACGCCTGCAAACGCTGGAGCCCGTTGATATGCGGCTGCAATTGGCGCCTGCCATTAATAACTGTGCATTGATAAATGACAGCTACAGTTTCGACATTGCATCTTTTGCTGTTGCGCTTGATTTTATGCAGCAGCAAAACCAGTTTGAACAAAAGACAGTAATTCTTTCAGACATTCCGGGGCTTAATTCCACCGGCGCTTATGCAGAGATCATTTTTATGTTGAAAGCGAGAAGCATAACTAAGGTGATCGTTATAGGCGACCAATGGAAAACCTATTTTCCTTTTCTGAAAGAATCCATTGAAAATGTAAGTCACTTTATTGCTACAAATGAATTTCTGAATATGTACCCTACCAGTCATTTTCGTAATGAAATTATTTTGCTGAAGGGTGCAAGAAAATTCAGCTTTGAAAATATTGCCGAAGCATTACAGCAAAAAGTACACAGAACGGTGTTGGAGATCAATCTTACTTCCATCATTCATAATCTTAACCAATACCGCAGGATCTTAAAGAAAGGCGTGAAAGTTATGGCGATGGTGAAAGCATCCGGTTATGGCAGCGGCAGCGCTGAAATTGCCAACGTGTTACAATACTATAAAACAGATTACCTGGCGGTTGCCTATGCCGATGAAGGTGTTGACCTGCGCAAGGCAAACATACGCCTGCCTGTAATGGTGATGAATGTTGATGAAGAAGCTTTTGAATCAGCCATTCAATACAACCTGGAACCGGAAATTTATTCGGTCAATATTTTTAAAAGCTTCGACAGGTTCCTTGACAAACAGGGTTTGCAATATTACCCGGTACACATAAAAATAGACACAGGCATGCACCGGCTTGGCTTTGGCGAAGATGATATGGAAACTCTCATCAGCCTGCTCAAAAGCAGCAACCGCATGGTGATAAAATCGGTGTTCAGTCATCTTGCTGCGGGTGAGGATCCGCAGGAAGATGCATTTACTTTATTGCAGGCAGAAAGATTTAAAGAAGCCTGTTCACAAATAGAAACTGCTGTTGGATATAATTTTATAAAACATATTTCCAATTCAGCGGCAAGTGCACGCATGCCCGATCTGCAGTTCGATATGATCCGCCTTGGCATTGGATTATACGGCATCGACAGCAGCCACAATAAAAAGCTTTCATTGCAGCCTGCAGCAACACTTAAAACAACCATAGCTCAATTACGAAAAGTAAAAAGCGGCGATACTGTTGGATACAATCGCCGTGGTAAAATACATGCTGATGCTGTGATAGCAACCCTGAGGATCGGTTATGCTGATGGTTTACGGCGGGCATTAAGCAATGGGGTGGGCAGGGTTTTTATCCGCGGAAAATTTGCACCTTTTATTGGTTCTGTTGCGATGGATATGGCGATGGCTGACGTTACCAATATTGCTGATGTGGAAGAAGGGGATGAAGTTGAAATTTTTGGCAGGAACATAAGTGTTGCGGAAGTAGCGGAAGACTGCGGTACTATTCCTTATGAAATATTAACCGGCATCGGGCAGCGCGTTAAAAGAATTTATATTGAAGAATGATGGGTTGAGAAACCAGAATCAATGAACAGGAAACAGGATTCAAGAGACAAGATGTGGAAACCAGATGCTCAAATTCAAAACTCCTGACTCAAAACTTCAGCATCAACTCTTAACCAAATACTCACATCTTAAATAATATATTTGCAGCTTAAAATTTTCCCAAACAGTTACACAAATGAAAGGCAAACACGTTGCGCTGCTTATACTCCTGATTCTTATTGCAGACCAGTCATTAAAATTCTATATCAAAACAAATTACACACTGGGTGAAGAACATAATGTGCTGGGCTCCTGGTTTCGTTTGCATTTTGTAGAAAATGAGGGAATGGCCTGGGGCTTAAAGTTTGGCGGCGGACTCGGAAAAATGCTGCTTACGCTTTTCAGGCTGGTTGCCGTAATTCTTGGAACATTTTACCTGCGTAATATCATCCGTAAAAAATATCATAAAGGATTTATTATTTGTGCGGCTTTAATTTATGCCGGTGCTTTTGGTAATTTAATTGACAGATGTTATACCTGAAAGGATTTAAAACCAATTCGAATGATTCTGCAATAGCCCTTTATTTTTATTTGCCAACGGGCGCCATTGTGCCAGGTGCTTACAATACTACGTCTTTGCCGCCTGCAAATTCCGGCATATTTCTTTTTTATGATTCCGAATTTTACATGGGCAGTGGTGCTGTTATTTACGGGGGAGTACCATCGGATGTTCCGGGCGGCAATGTTATAGTAAATATTGATTCATACAATGACGCCACTCATATTGTTAAAGGGACATTCTCGGGAACAGCATACGATAAGAATGAAAACCCGGTGATTAATGTAACCAATGGAAGTTTTGCGGCAACGATTACGCCGTAGCTTTAAACCACTTTTACTTCATCATTTATTTCGGTTGCTGAAG
>JABDAV010000103.1 GCA_013289015.1 Bacteroidota bacterium
AGCCGCATGGCTTCGTTGTCTCATCGGCGCTGCTTTCGCTTCTTTGAAAAAAATTCCCTTTGGATTTTTTTCAATCACGCCTTCGGCGTGACCGAACCGAAAGAGGCGCCTTATGTGACAACTGGTAACAACCTGAAATCACATGCACTAATTACTCTGAAACTTAAGCTGGTCTTATATTAAAACGATTACAGCTATTTCTTAACTTGATGCCAATGCACAATATCATCGCTTCAATCTTAAGCCAGCCACATTCTTCAAAACATTTTACAACCTCAGTAAGATATTATCAACGGATCAATAAACATAATATCCAATAAGCCTTTGGCCGTGCCTTATGGCGCAGGAAGGACATTGCGGTATATTTTGACGGCAATGTTGAAATAAGAGCAATTGCCAAAATGTAAATTGGCTTCCCGAAAACCTGTCAATTTCCATCAAGCAATTTTTTCTTCTGCGCTTCAAATTGCTCTTTGGTGATAACACTATCATCATATAATTTTTTAAACTTTGCAATTTCATCTGCAACACTAAATGATTGAGCTGCTGAGGTAGTTTTTACTTTTGGTTTATACTGATCGGGTACGATTATTTCGCCTGCAACAATTGCACTTTCTACATCGCATTCATAATTCATTGGCTCGCCTACACCAATAATTACGTGGTATACATAGCCGTTTTTAGAATTGCCTTCCGCTTTTATTTTTTTTACAGTAGCAATATGGCCATCTGCAGATGAGCGTAATGATGGCAACCGTTGATTAGGAGGTGCAAGCAAGGTCTTTGCTGCAGTAATAAATTTGAAATCGCCATTATCTTTTGTACCAACACCGAGTTTTATTTCCTGGCCAACACTGATTGTATAACCACTGGTTGTATATAGTGTGTCATTTTCAATTCCTGGTACGACATTATTTTGGCAGTAACTTAATATAGTGGAGAAGCATACAAGTGAAAAAAACAATATCTTCTTCATAGCACGGGTTTTTGATACTGCAACTTACAATTTTATATCTTTCCTTTCCGTAATGTCTGCTCGAATGGCTTTGTGAACAGATAACGACAATTGCGGTTTTCTCATTCAACGCAATCTTAACATCAAAAAAGAATTTGATAAATCGTGAAAGAAAATGTACGGGCAATCGAACAGCTCGCTGTAGAATATCCTCCTCTCCGTATGCTGCCGCTATAAAGGCAATAAAGAACCTTGTTATTTTGCATACTTTTATATATCTTTCAAATCCAGACAGCCTTAAACACTTTCATTCCCGCCACAATCTAAACTTCAGTAACCTTATAGTAACCTTATAGTAACCTTATAGTAACCTTATAGTAACCTTATAGAGACCTTACTTCCCATTTAAGCGCTATTTACTCCATATCAAATACCAGTTAAACCGCTGTAAGCTCCGTCCCCGGTTGTTCCAGGAATGCAATATAGCAACAACAATGTTAGTGTAAGACTGAGATATGGTTTTGTGTGAAGGTGTCTTGTGAGGGTTACAGATAGGTAAAGCTTAAGGTGCCTGTACACTAAACCTGCGCCTCAATCTTAAGCCAGCATCTGGCATTGTTGCTTCATCAGCCGGTCCATTTGAAAACAAACCGAGACAACTATTTTAAAGCTATTTTTTACGCACGCCTTTCTTTGCTGCTTTTTTAATTGCCTTCTTTGGTGCAGATTTTTTTATTGCCGATTTCTTTGCGGTCTTTTTTATGCTTGCTTTCTTTATAGCTTTTTTCTTTGCAGTTTTCTTCGTTTTCTTTTTTTCAATAAGGTGTTTCACGCCTTCTTTAATGGATTCAAAAGCTTCGCCTGCAAATTCAACTACATGATCTTTGCCTGCAACAATCTCATCTTTCAAATAAGAAGCTTTATCGCCTGCTTTTTCAAGCAATGTTTTTTTCTGAGCTGATTTTTTTGCAACCTTTTTTTTCGTTGGCATAATTTGAAGTTTAATTAAATATAACTACTTATCAGATACACAAGTTGCTCTAAGAATGTCATTATAAACACTACAAGCGTACGATGCGCTAAACGTTTACCCACATCTTCCCAATGTTATAGCAGAAACACAGATTAGAATTTTGAAGAAAGATTTGTTCTTGTGTTTAAGATGTGGATAATTATTATGCTGTTATCTTCTACTTTATACACAACTTTATTTTGCTTGTTGAAAATAAAAACTCTTAATGATGCAGCATCTTTTTCTTTTGCTGACAAATTCTTGCAGTGATATTACTTTGCCGTTTTTATAATCTGTAATGCCTTCCTGTACTAAACTCCATTCTTCAGAAGACAATTCAATTTCGTTTTGATTTTCAACATCCCACTCAAGTTGTTTTTTCCAATGCTTTAAAAGGGCTTCATTCTTTTTTGTAAGCTTAAGCAAGTTGATACTCAGGCAACCTTAAATCAAAATTTGTAGTTTTATCAGTTAACCAATTTTTGTCCAATGAAAAATCACCTTGTTCTGAACGGGAACACTTTGCGCAGTGCTCACCAGCTCTCTATCAAAAAAAGTTTAATGTTTTTAATTGCCGGATTATTAGTTATAATGCTGAGTTGTAAAAAAAATGATACTCCTCCATTACCACCGGGGTCGCAGGTGTACGACCTGCAATTGGTAAGCGATAATCTTGTATCGCCCGTAACAGTTGTTGAAGCGCCTGATGATTCACACAGGCTTTTTATTGTTGACCAGTCAGGTAAAATATGGATAATAAATGCAGATGGTACAAAAGTACCGGATCCGTTTATTGATGTAAGCAGCGAGCTCGTGCCGCTTACACCAGATTATGATGAACGTGGTTTATTGGGTCTTGCTTTTCATCCGGATTATAAAACAAATGGTAAGTTTTATTTGTTTTATACAGCACCTCCAAATGCGGGAGGCCCCGATCCGACCCATAAATGGGATAACCTTACACGCGTTTCAGAATTCACTGTTTCATCTGATGCGAATCATGCAGATTTATCAACAGAAAAACATGTTTTCGAAGCTAATCATCCAGAGTTTAATCACAATGGTGGCACCATTGCGTTTGGCCCTGATGGTTATTTATATATTTCAATTGGTGATGGTGGTAATGCAGATGATATTGGGCCCGGTCATGTTGCCGGTGGCAATGGACAGGATATAGAACAAAATCTTTTGGGAAATATATTACGTATTGATGTGAACACTACAGGCAATGGAAAAAATTACGGAATACCTGCAGACAATCCATTTGTAAGTGGACCAGGTCTCCCTGAGATTTATGCTTATGGATTTAGAAATCCTTATCGCTTTTCATTTGATTTAGGTGGCGATCATAATTTATACGCAGGTGATGCGGGGCAATCTTTGTATGAAGAAATTGATAAAGTTGATAAAGGTGGTGATTATGGCTGGAACATAAAAGAAGGCACGCATTGTTTCGATACTGCTAATGATCTTGTATCTCTTCCGGCTTGTCCGGAAATAAGCCCTGCCGGTACGTCCCTGACTGATCCTGTGATTGAAGTACCAAATTCAGCAAACCCTGCCGGCGGAAAAACAATTGCGATTGTTGGCGGATGTGTGTACAGAGGAAACACTATACAATCATTAACCGGTCAATATTTATTCGGATCATTATCCGGAGATTTTACTGCGCAAACCGGTGAAATTTTTATGGCAACCCCAGCCGGGCCGGGACCATGGACATATTCGCAACTTGCATTAAAAAGTTTTCCTAATAATCTTGGACAATACCTAAAAGGATTTGGACAAGGTCTTAGCGGTGAAGTATATGTAGTTACTTCAAGTGAAGTAGGTCCTCAGGGCACTACAGGCAAAGTATATAAATTAATCGTAGCGTTGTAACTATTATAGTGCGTAATTCTGTATACAGATACCTGGAACTACTGAAAGATCCAGTAAAGTAATGAGCATGTTACCGATGAAGTTCAGCAACATGCCGGGAAAGCACACAAGCTTTGGAAAGAAAATAATAACCATCCGGACGATGCGTTAACCGTTCATTTAATAATACCCGATGATAATGCACCGTCCGCTTAACGAAACGATGCCTGACAAAAAATATTGATTGCATCTATAGACCGCCTTACCGGCAAGCAACAAAGACAGGGATATTTTTTTATAGCTTTAATTGCATCTGTAAAGCAATCATCAACAGAAATAAGTCAGGCTTTTATATTATCAGAAGTTTCCACAAAATATCGCCAGATAAGCGCGGCAATAATACTTCCTGCAACAGGTGCTGCAATAAACAGCCATAATTGCGATAGTGCTGTTCCGCCTGCAAAAATCGCAGGGCCTATACTTCTTGCGGGGTTTACAGAAACGCCTGTTACGGGTATGCCAACAATATGAATTAATACCAGGCTTAAACCAATTGCCAAACCGGCAAAGCCGCCGTGTATATTTTTTGTTGAAGTAGAACCAAAAATTACCAGCAGGAAAACAGCAGTAAAAACAACTTCAACAACCAAACCTGACAGCATAGAATAACCTTGCGGCGATGCTGCACCGTAACCATTTTGTCCTAACCCGGTTGTGGATATATCAAAGCCCGGTTTGCCTGCGGCAATAACATACAAAATGCCGGCGCCCGCAATCGCTCCCAGAATTTGTGCAATAATATAACCTATGCTTTCAGAGGCTTTCATTCTTCCCGCTACTACCATACCAATGGTAATAGCAGGATTTATATGACACCCTGAAATATGCCCGATAGCATAGGCCATGGCAACTACAGACAATCCAAACGCAAAAGAAATTCCTAACAACCCAACACCGGTTGTACCATTACTGCCTGCGATCACAGCACTGCCGCAACCCATCAATACCAATGTAAGCGTGCCTATAAATTCGGCAACGTATTTATTGTAGTTATTTTGTTTCATAAGTATAGCTTGTAGTTTTGAAAGACTAAATTTAATTGATTATTATTTCATTTTCCAAATTCATATGATATGAAAAAGCGGTGAGTAGTAGGGAGTTTATTTTACAAGCAAGCAATTTTATTATGAAGGAATAACTGCCCGGCATCGTCCCGTTAAGTGAAGGATGCGCTAAATGTTCACCTATATTTTTTCAATGTTATAGCAGAAACACAGATTAAAATTTTGAAGAAAGATTTGTTCCTGGGTTTAAAATGCAGATAATTATTATGCTGTTATCTTCTACTTTATACACAACTTTATTTGCTTGTTGAAAATGAAGACTCTAATGATGCATCATCTTTTGTTGGTCTGCCAATAAAAGGTTGTTTAGCGAGAAGATGACAAAACTGAACAGAGCTCGTCCGAAATTTTTCAGCATATATTTCCCCGGATTCTTCTGTAATATATTTATAAATGTCAGCCTCATTTTTATCAGCTTTTCCTGTAAAGGTTAAACTATAATTTATCATTTCCTTTTGCTGATAAATTCTTCCATTGATATTACTTCTCCGTTTTCATAATCTGCGATGCCTTCCTGTACTAAACTCCAGTTTTTTCCAATGCTTTAAGAGTGTTTCATTATTGGTGGAATCTATCAAACTTTTGATGGCTTCTTTGTATTCACCCACACTCATGTTATTGCTTTTATTAAAGGTATAAAGAATTTTAAAACACTATAAAAACAGCTAAACAATAACTTTACCTGTAATCATTAATTAAAAAAAGGCAGAAACGAAACTCTGCCTTTTTACAATAAGTAAAATTCATGTATATCTTCCGAAAATAAACCAAGCTTTATTCAAACTATTCTTTAGCTATATACCCAAATAAACCATCTGCTTCATCATCAGGACCTGCTGCAAAATATAACCAGTCATGATTGCCCGTAGCTGTTGAAGGAATAAAGGAGATACCCCACAATCCATCAATTTCCAATGCCTTGCCTTTTGTTAGCAACGGGCCTTTGAAATTGCCGGACTGATCATATACATTAATACGTCCGTCACCAAAATTGCCTACCAGTATTGCATCATGTATAGCAGGCATATCCACACCGGTAAAAAAATCGTCGGGCGCCGCGGTAATGCCCCATGGTGCATTTAAAACACCGGTTGAAGCAAAGCGTTTAACCAATGAGCCATCGGGTTTGTACACATCAATATACCCTTCGCCTGCACCTGTTTCTTCATGGCCGTCTGCACCCACCTTGGCATATGCTACATATAAAACATCACCCACTGCCGCAACATTAAAAGGAGCAAAGCCCGGAGGAATGTTTGCATCTTTAAAGGGTTTTTCTACTTCAACCCAATTGCTGTCGTATACATCAACTGTGCCTTCGCTAAAGTTGGCCACATACAGAAAGTTAGCGCCGTTATCAGCAGCCAGTGCAATACCTGTATATACTGCACCTTCCTTAGAGTCATCTGTAGCTTTCAGCGCAGCGGCACCACCATTCCATCCTGAAATAACACCATCAAGCCCGGCGAAAATAAATTTGGCAGGGCTTCCGTTGCTGAGCTTAAATCCTGTTGTTGCATTAAAAAGTTGCCCGGAAGGATGGCCACCTGTAGCGGCATCACCAGGTCCCGGTATTGTAACTGCAGGCAGTACAATGTTACCCGACTGATCCCACACTTCGCTTAAGCCTGTAGTTGCTGCTGAAATCCATGCAGTGCCTGAAGAGCCGAATGAAAGGCCCCAGCCATTTAAAAAATCAGGGTCTACCCGTGCAGCATTGTATTCATCATTGTTAGCCGCAAGGTTTACCTGTTTAAAATCTCTTAATTCTTTTATTTCAGCAATCTTTTTGCATGCGGGAGCTATGGTCAGTAATGATAATCCAACGCATATTGCGGGGAAGTGTTTGTTGATAAAAATTGTTTTCATAAATAATATTGTGCTATGAATAAATATTGTAACGCTTATGTAAAACATAAGTATGAAGCAGGTAATTACCTGAAGAAGGCCAGCCTGTACATTATAACCGATGTTACTAAAAGACGGTTGCCCTTTATTAAAAATATAATGAAAGCTTGTTGAAAATGATTTGATAACAGGAAAACCCGGTCTGCCGTAGTACGTTATTACTCTCCGTAAGTCTTTTGACTACGGAGCTAAATGAAAAGCCAGGTTGCATCCGGCACCGGAAATACAAATAAAGTTATTATAACCCGTTGGCGGAGTTAATTTATAAGAGATAAAACAGGGAAGTGATGGCTATTTCAGGACTATACAGAAAGCTTATAACTTCGATATAACTTCGATCTATTGAATCGAAGAAATACCGTCTTTATTTCGATTATTTTTCGTCAAAATATGCTACACGGTAAACATGCGACAGGCATTTAAGGAATAAAATGATCAATACAACCTGCAGCTATGCATCTATCATTCCCTGCAGGCAGATAGTAAAAAAATGCCTTTCAATTTTTACCTTCGTTTAGCTTCCATGTAACTATATCAAAAAAACTCCGCCAACGGGTTTATTCTACTGTAATTGCAAAAAAATCGTATATTGAACTACCAAAGGCAATGCAGTATCCTGCTGCCTTTTTAGCACAAGCCTTACTAAATTGCCGGTACAATCTCAGACCCAAAGCCAAAATTGCCGCCTGTTACCCGGAAAAGCACGCAGTAAACAGGGAGGAGAGTACAAGGAGAGCGTACATGCTAAGTTTTGCAAAAGCGGAGAAGATTACGATAAGCTTTACAAAAATAATTTTTCATACCTCTTTTAGCTTTCAACTCATACTTTTTGCTTTTCACCGCCCACAACTCACCCCACAACCTTCAGCATTTGGTGTTCAGATCCTGCCACTCACCATGCGCCTCTCACCTTCATCTCTTAACTTTACGTTTATAATTAAATTTTCTTAAGTAATTAATAACCTGAAAATATTTTTATGGAAATAACAAGAATAGGCACTCAGCCCTCTGCTAAAGGACCATCAGATTGGTTTACCGGCGCGGTGCGTATAGATCCATTGTTTCAGCCAAACGATGCAAGACGCGCCGCATCTGCTGCTGTTACCTTTGAGCCGGGTGCAAGAACAGCATGGCATACGCATCCGTTGGGCCAAACATTAATTGTTACTGCGGGTTGCGGCTGGGCGCAACATGAAGGCGGCCTGGTTGAGGAAATTCATCCGGGTGATATTATATGGTTTTCACCGGGAGAAAAACATTGGCATGGCGCAACCGCAACCACTGCCATGACACATATAGCTATCCAGGAAAACCTTAATGGCAAAGCGGTTGACTGGCTGGAAAAAGTTACGGAAGAAGAATATTATATAACAAAACAATAAAAGGCTGCACTGGCATAAAGTAGCTGGTGTCTCTAAAACTTAAACAGTTTTTACTTCAAGCGACTTTAGGGAGCTTCAGCAACAACAACCACACTACCATACCCTGTTTAAGATTTACCCGCAAAGCCTTTATAAAATGTAGTTGTAATTGCATAATAAAACAGTAAAAGATTGCACTGGTATAAGGTCGCTGGCGTCGCTGGTGTCTCTACAACTTAAACAGTTTTTACTTCGAGGCACTTTAGGGTCTTCAGCGACAACAACTGCACCACTATACTATTCTGTTGCCGTTTTTATTATTAAAGGTATATTTCTTTTCGGCTTTTGCTGTTCAGCAATAGCATGCGCCGGTAAAACGATCACGGTATAATCTTCCGCCTGCCCTGCCCCATCGGTGCTGGTTCCATGCAATTTGCATGCAGTAGGCGCAGGTGTTGCAGGGTTATCTGCAACCACACGCATACGCAATGGTTTATTGGTAACAACACCTGTTAATGGTATGGTTATTTTTTTTCTTGCGGTATCAGTAAATACTGAAAGCAAAGTTTCGTTGCTGTCATTAAAATCTCCGTCACTGTTATAATCAATAAAAACTTTTATACGGTGCGGGTTGCCATAGCTGCCGGTTATGGTTATGGTATATTTCTGTCCCTGCGTTACCGTAGTTGACTGGTTAACGCTTCTGTCAACATATATATTCCCATCTGCATTGCTGGTATTTGAATAAACACTGAGTGTATTAAATTCAACTTTCTCTACGCCGTAATAAGGAGACAAACCATACGAAGCAGTCGGAGTACAGGCCGCCACAGGAAAAACAGTTGTAGGCGCCGATAATGCGCCTGAAGTAACCAGCCCATACCTGAAGCTGATCAAGGCCGACCTTGCCCTCATTTTTTGTCCCTGTGTAAACATCCACTGGCAGTTGGTATAGGTCATATAGTTATTAAGAACCGTATAGTTCTTTGTCGAATCTGCAATTAAAAAAGGCTTGTTGCTATTGCAAGTGTTACCCGGTGTTCCGCAAGATACATTAAGCATAGGCTCTGTATCGCATACCTTGTCTCCTTCTGTGCTGCAATCATCGTTGGCAGCGCAGGTGGTTTCATTTCCGCCATCATAAAATGTATGGTACAAATAAAAAAAATGACCCATTTCATGAACAACGGTTTTGTTGGTTCCGTTAACCACGCTTGCATTCAGCGTAAGACCGTCTGTTGCAGCAGCATTATATTCCGGAAAATACGTATAGCCACCCGGACTCGTGCTGCTGCCATTAATTTTATTCACTATCCATATATTAACGTAATCGGTGTTTGGCCAGCGGCTGAGTCCCTTAACTGTAATTTCATCCGCGCTGCCCTGCGTTCCGTTATTTGTAATACCACCTGATACGTAGTTGGGAACTCCGGTTCCGCTAACACGCACAATACCTGTAGTAGCAGCTCCATCGGGGCCGCGGACTGCCAATTGAAACTGTATCTTCATATCCACTCCGCCAAATGATGCGCCTCTTTTTCTGTAAGCATTATTCAGATCTTTTATCATCGCATTGATCAGCGCATCTGTGGGATTGTCCGGTGAACCTACCGCATCACCTGTAGTAATAACATGCACTACAACAGGCAAAGTAAAAACCTGGCCGTTGTCTACTATCTGTGTTGAGGATTCTAAAGATTCCTTTTCAGGCAGGCTGCTGTTTTTGGGTAACCTGAAATCATGAACAGTTTGTTTCCATGCACACATGCTGTTTGCATTTTGAGCGATGAGCGGGCATGCATACATTATCAGCAGCGCTATAGGCAAAACGGAGAATGAAGTTTTCATAAAAGTATTATTACAGGCAATTCATAAACAGGCAATTTTGCAGCAGCAAAACGTAAATTAAAATTAAAGAAAGAATCAATATGATGCTGTATAAAAAGATGGGCTTTTGTCCTGCATCGCCCTGGCAGAAAATACAACAATAAAAGGTTGCGCTGGTATAATGTCGTTGATGTCATTATTGTCTCTGAAACTTAAACAGTTTTTATTTCAAAGGCCTTTAGGAGCCTTCAGCGACAATCTGCTACGGCAAAAGCCTGCCAGTTTGATATCCAAAACAGGTTGGCTCTAAAGTTGATTTCTTTGTATGCAATCTAAATACAATTATATATGGCAACTGAAAAAGCAATTCTGGCAGGTGGTTGTTTCTGGGGGGTGGAAGAACTGGTAAGAGCGCTTCCGGGCGTAACACATACCGTTGTAGGTTATACAGGCGGTAATGTACCCAACGCAACGTATCGCAATCACGGCAATCATGCAGAAGCAATAAAGATAACGTTTGACAATGAAAAACTTTCTTATCGCAGGCTGCTGGAATTTTTTTTCCAGGTACATGATCCCACCACACGCAACAGGCAGGGTAATGACATAGGCGCTTCTTACCGCTCTGCTGTTTTTTACTTAAGCGATGAACAAAAGAAAACTGCAGAAGATTTGATCAAAGAGGTTGATGCATCAGGCAAATGGCCGCGCAAAGTGGTTACCGAAGTTGTACCTGCAGGTGATTTCTGGGATGCTGAAGAAGAACACCAGGATTATTTACAGAAACATCCTTATGGTTATACCTGCCATTATGTAAGACCTGACTGGACGCTGGATAAGCAGAAAGCGTAAGGCATAATGCCAATAGTTCATGGCTCATAGTTTATGGCAGGGCAAAACTTATGATCTATCACCCATGAACTATGAACTACTCTTACTTCCCAAACTTTTTCTTCAATGCAGCCAATGCATCGTTCACATCCATTGCTGATAAATCATCCTGTTTGCGCTGATGCTGTTGCGGCTTGTGTTGTTGTTTATTATATTGTTGCTTCGGCGCTTCCTGCGTTTGTTTAATGGAAAGCGCAATGCGGCTGCGCGGTATATCCACTTCCAGCACTTTCACCATTACTTTATCATTCAGCTTTAAAACCTCTGCAGGATCGCTGATGTATTTATGCGCGATCTCGCTTACATGTACAAGGCCATCCTGCTTCACGCCAATATCAACAAAAGCACCGAAACGGGTAAGATTGGTTACAACACCCGGAACAATCATACCGGGATGTACATCTTCCATCTTATATATCTGTGCAAACTCAAATTGCTCTAATTCACTGCGTGGATCCAGGCCCGGTTTGTTGAGCTCTTTCAAAATATCTTTTACAGTAAGCTCACCGATCGTTTCCGTTGCATATTTTTTGGGCTGAATATTTTTAAGCAATGCTTCATTGCCAATGAGTGTTTTTACATCAACTCTTAAATCGCCTGCAATATGTTCAACAATATTATACGCTTCCGGATGCACGGTGCTTCCATCCAGTGGATTGCTGCCGTTCTGTACTTTTAAAAATCCTGCGCATTGTTCAAATGCCTTGTTGCCCAGCCGCGGCACTTTAAGCAACTGTTTCCTGTTGGTGAATTTTCCAATTTCATTTCTGTACTGCACAATATTTTCAGCAAGTGAACCGCCGATACCACTTACATAGCTCAGCAAATGTTTGGATGCCGTGTTAAGATTTACGCCAACAGCATTCACACAGCTTATAACAGTAGCATCCAGTTTTTCTTTTAAGCGAAACTGGTTCACATCATGCTGGTACTGTCCAACACCAATGCTTTTCGGATCGATCTTCACCAATTCTGCAAGCGGGTCCATCAAACGGCGGCCGATGCTTACGGCACCACGTACCGTAACATCATGGTTTGGAAATTCTTCACGGGCAATTTCGCTGGCGGAGTAAACAGAAGCGCCATCTTCATTCACCAAAAACACAGGCAATTGTAAATCAAGTTGTTTAATGAATTGTTCTGTCTCACGGCCCGCAGTGCCATCACCAATGGCAAATACTTCTATACTATAATGTTCAACAAGTGATCTTATCTTATTGCTGCTATCGTTTACTTTGTTGGGTTCATGTACATATATAAGATCGTTATGCAGCAATGTTCCTTTCTCATCCAGGCAAACCACTTTACAACCGGTGCGGTAACCGGGATCAATCGCCAATATTTTTTTATTGCCAAGTGGTGCACTCAATAATAACTGCCGCAGGTTTTCAGCAAACACATTGATGGCCTCTTCATCCGCTTTTGTTTTAAGTGCTGTACGAAACTCAGTTTCAAGGCTTGGCTGCAGCAATCTTCTGTATGCATCTTTACCTGCTTTTTTCACCTGTTCAACAGAACCGTTCAAGCTGTTTTTTATATACAACGCTTCAATTATATTCAATGCATCTTCTTCCTGGGGTGCAATGCTCATGCGCAAAAAGCCTTCGAGAAAACCACGCAGCACGGCAAGTATTCTATGCGATGGGATTTTATGAACCGGTTCACTGAAATCAAAATAATCTTTATACTTGGCAGCTTCTGTTTT
>JABDAV010000104.1 GCA_013289015.1 Bacteroidota bacterium
TAAGATTTATAAGCAAAAGCTTTTATAGTAATCAGAAAGATCTTATTGGCGCCATAAACACTTTTGCCGTTTTATGGGGTTTAGGTGTTGTACTGGTTACAAGAAAGCAGCAAAAGGAATTAACAAAAGCGCGTAAGAGAACCCAGGAAGAAGAAGAAAATAACAAGGTTATTTCAGCCGTGAAATCGCAGTTGGAGGTGCAGGTTGCCGAACGTACCGCAGAGCTTACAAAACAAAAAGAAGAACTGGAACAAACGCTTAACGAATTAAAATCTGCACAAACACAACTGGTACAAAGTGAGAAGATGGCTTCGCTGGGCGAACTAACTGCAGGCATTGCACATGAAATTCAAAACCCTTTGAACTTCGTGAATAATTTTTCTGATATCAATAGTGAACTGATAGATGAAATGGTTACAGAGGCGCAGAATGGTAATATTGATGAGGCAAAGCTTATAGCAGATGATATAAAGCAAAACAATCAAAAGATAGCGTTTCATGGTAAAAGAGCCGATGCTATTGTGAAAAGCATGTTACAGCATTCGAGGAAGAATACAGGCCAGAAAGAGCCTTCGGATGTAAATGCTTTGTGTGATGAATATATAAGACTAAGCTATCATGGCTTGCGCGCAAAAGACAAATCGTTCAATGCAGAATTTAAAACTGATTTTGATGAAACGATCGGTAAAATCAATATTGTTCCGCAGGATATAGGAAGAGTTTTATTGAATCTCTTCAACAATGCATTTTACGCAGTGAATAAGCCCTCTGACTCCCTAAAGGGAGAAAATTATAAACCCCAAGTATCTGTAACCACAAAGAAATATAACTCCCCTTCAGGGGCTGGGGGCATTCAGATTATTGTAAAAGACAATGGCGACGGCATCCCGCAAAACATCGTAGATAAAATTTTTCAGCCATTCTTCACTACCAAACCCACAGGCAGCGGAACAGGACTGGGCTTGAGTTTGAGCTATGATATCATTAAAGCACATGGTGGCGAAATAACCATAAATACCACTGAAGGTGCGGGTAGTGAGTTCATTATTCAATTGCCTGCCTGAACGGTAATTGAGAAGATTCGGTAATAATTGAGCAGCAGATAACCAATACCATTATATAACTGCAGTACGAATACATCAATGTATAAAACAAAAAGACCACAGGTAAACCTAACATTTACTTTACTGCATTATCATATACGAAGAATAAAAAAATTGCTTAGTGTATGTGTAATGCTTTACTGTGGAACTTGTAATCTTTTTGCACAAAACAATACCACCGATAGCCTGAAGCAACTTTTGGCAACTACAAAGGAAGATACCAGCCGGGTGCTATTGCTGAACAATATTGCAAGAACTTACATTTACTCAAAACCCGATTCAGCAATATTACTTGCAGTTCAGGCGCTTGATCTATCACAAAAAATACATTTTAATAAAGGAGAAATGCTTGTATTAAATCTGATGGGAAATGTTTTTGTAAATACAGGCAATTATCCCAGAGCATTGGAAGTTTATTTACGGGGATTAAAAATTGCAGAGGAAATAAATGATGGTGAAAACATGGGAAGGATCATGGGAGGTTTGGGTGATCTTTATTTTTACCTGGGCGATCTAAAGCGAAGTCTTGATTATTCCCACCAGGCATTGCTGATCCATGAAAAATTTCACAACAACCCCAGGATAAATATTATTCTCATAAACATTGGTGACACATATGAAAAGTCAAACCAGTTAGATTCAGCAGTGTTTTATACCAGGCGCGCCTATCTTATGGCGTTATCACTAAACAATGTAGATAACAAAAGCATTTGCTTAAATAATCTCGGTAATATCTTTCTGAAATTAGGAAACCCTGATAGCGCAATGGCTTATTATAAGTCGGCCATTCCTCTTTTTAAACAAGCCAACAACGATGCAGGTTTTTGTGAAACTTCATTGGGCATAGCAAAAATTTTTCTCATTCGGCAGAACAGAGATTCATGTCTCTATTATGCGAAACTTTCTTTCAACACAGCAGAAGAAGGCGGATTTATGGAGCAAGCGCTTGCCGCCAGCATTTTTTTGGGAGGCTATTATAAGTCGGCCGGAAATGTTGATAGCGCTTATGCTTATCAATCCGCTACCATTGTTGCAAAAGATAGCCTGTTCAGCCAGCAAAAGGTAAACCAGGTACAGAACATGACCTATGATGAATCGATGCGTCAGCAACAGATAGAAGAAGCCAAAGCACAGGAACGCGTGCGATTAAAACAAAATGTGCTTGTTGGCGGGGTGGCTGCATTACTTATTGTTGCATTTCTTCTATACATCAATAACCGTCAAAAAAGAAAAGCTAACGTACAACTGCAAAAACAAAAAGAGGAGATTGACCGCAAAGCACATGAACTTTCTGTACAAAAAGAAAATCTTCAGCAATCATATAACAACGTTGAGCAATTGGGAGAAATTGGCCGTAAGATCACCTCCTCCCTTTCCGTTGAAAAGATCATGAGTACTGTATATGATAATGTAAACGCACTGATGGATGCTTCTGTATTCGGTATAGGCATTTACAACAGTGCCCTTCAAAGAATTGAATTTCCTGCCACTTATGAAGATGGGCAGGCGCTTCCTTTTTACTATAATTCGTTAAACGATCAAAATCGTTTTCCTGTTATTTGTTTTAAAGAATGCAAAGAGATCATCATAGGCAACCTGGATGAAGAATATTCATTGCATATGCAGCAAGTGCAACGTTCGCGCGAAGGCAAACAGCCTGTTTCATTGATATACCTTCCGTTGGTAGTAAAAGAAAAAAAACTAGGTGCTATAACGGTTCAAAGTTTTCATCAAAATGCTTATTCAGAGTATCACCTTTTTATGCTGCGCAATATTGCCATTTATACCGCCATCGCTTTGGAAAATGCAGAATCATTCGAAACATTAAATCAAACCTTAGTAAGATTAAAATCAACACAGGCTCAATTGGTGCAAAGTGAAAAAATGGCTTCACTGGGTGAACTCACTGCCGGAATTGCCCATGAGATACAGAATCCTTTAAATTTCGTAAATAACTTTTCTGAAATAAACAAAGAATTGATCGATGAACTGAAAAGCGATTGGCGAAAACCGGAACAGAAAAGAAATAAAGAATTAGAAGATGAAATATTGAATGTTCTCGATAAGAATCTTGAAAAAATTTTTTTCCACGGCAACCGCGCTGATGCCATTGTAAAAGGAATGCTTGAACATTCAAGAACAAATACAGGCATTAAAGAACCCGCAGACATTAATAAACTTGCTGATGAATATTTAAGGCTTTCCTATCATGGCCTGCGCGCAAAAGACAAAAGCTTTAATGCAGAATTTAAAACCGACTTTGATGAAAGCATTGGAAAAATAAATATCGTATCGCAGGATATTGGAAGAATGTTATTGAATCTTATTAATAATGCATTTTATGCGGTGAGTGAAAGGCGAAAGGCAGAAGGTGAAGGGTTCAAGCCGGAAGTTTCAGTTCAAACAAAAAAGATTAACGCCACTTCAGGGGATGGGAGTATTGAAATTGTTGTATCAGATAATGGCACTGGCATTCCGCAAAATATAATTGATAAGATATTTCAGCCATTCTTTACCACCAAACCAGCAGGAGATGGGACAGGATTGGGTTTAAGCCTGGTATATGATATCATCACCAAAGAACATAACGGCACAATAAAAGTGCATAGCAAACAGGGAGAAGGAACTGAATTCATCATTCAGTTACCGGCGAACTAATGAAAGATGGTCAACGTGAAAAATTTCTGTTTTCCTGTGCAGTCGTCCATAATTCTAATTATTTACCGGCTTAATCTGTTCCGTATCAGGAAATGAAATTATTTTTGCCTGACGCATGTTTATTGTTAATAGTACATTGCAATAACATACGGTATCCATTTTCCTTAGTTAAACCAATGCTTAATAAATAATTTTTAAGATTGCTTAATTATTATTGTTTAGCCGTGAAAACACCATAAGATTTTAGAGAAACAAATCAATCAGATAAAAATCAAATTGATTTTTAAATTTTAATCACCTGCTTACGAAAGCAGGCAAAACTACTCGAATGAAAAAATTTTCCTTACCGGTTAACTGCATTTACTACAGTATTTTTTTTGCATGTTTTATTTTGTGCGGTAATATAAAAAGCTCAGCCCAGAATTTATCCTTGCCTCAATTTGTAATTTATGTAAACCCTATTGGGCAAGGTGTTCAACAAGGCAATTCAAATTATGGTGTGGAGATTCATAACAATTCAAAAATACTTTCAGGCAGTGTCGGAAGTTACTACTCTATAAACACAACAGGAGCGGTAAATATTTTTGGCGATGTGCATAGCGGCAGCACTATCAATCTTGCATCATACAATATCATTAAAGGCAATGTTACGACAGCCGCAAATGGTTGCGACCATAACAAAAACGCATTTACTGCGGGTAATGGTTTTTCGTTGCAGGGAAATCTTGATGTAAACAGCAACATTTCTATAAACAAGTACAATAATAGTGCTGTAAACGGAAAAGTTACTCATCCTGCAGGCACTTCTTATTATGGGCCTGTGCCTTCAGGTGGCGAGGTAATAGGAAAGCCTTCAATACCCACACTTCCTGCCAATGCTCAAATAACCAATTTTAAACCAGCCGGTAAAACAAATATTACAAATACTCAAACCATAACGCCCGGTGCTTACGGACAAATAAAACTTAACGGCAACAGCACTATCACATTTTCAGGGGCGGGTGTTTATATATTCAGTTCTATATCAAATTCAGGAGATGTAAACAAATTTGTTTTTGATTTTAAGAACAGCAGCGATGGCATTTTCCAATTACAAATACAAGGTGATGCTGACCTTGGCGCCTTCCAGGCAATTTTAAAGAACGGAGGCAGCGCTTCCCGTATTTATACAGAAACCCATGGTAATGGCCAATCATGTCATTACGGCGCATATGCATGGACGATGGATAATTGTACAAAAGACACTTCAAGATGGAAAGGCACTATCTATGCTCCTTATGGCGGCATAAACATTGGTTCATCAACAGGCAACTCTAATATTGAAGGCGCATTATGGAGCGGCACAAAAATTACCATTAACAACGGCGTGCAGGTTCAGCTTGCGGCTTATCAAACATGCACACCGCCGAATGCAGATGCAGGTGATGACAGAGTGCTTGGCTGTACCGGTTCTCCTACTGTAACATTAAATGGATCTTCCACCACGCCGAATGTCCAATATAGCTGGAAAACAATTGACAGCGGCTTTATTGTTTCAGGCTCTAATACACCCAATCCTGTTGTTTCAAAAGCAGGCACCTATGTGCTTACTGTAACTGCTGCCGGTGGATGTTCAGCAACAGATACGGTTGTTGTAACATCATCCTGCATTGTTCCGTATTATCCTCCGCCAGACAGCGGCAAAACGCATGATCTTATAGGATCTGAATTGAACGCTTTATTTGATAACGGAAATACCGTGCAGGATACTGCTCAAAATATTTTCACGCTGCTTGGCGATAGTGTTATCATAGATGTTATTGCTGTACAGGGAAAACATGACCAGTTGCTGTCATTACTGCAAACACCTCCATACGGATTAACCGATATTGTAAACAATGGACCGAATTCTTTAATAATAACCGGAAAATATCCTGTAATTAATCTTAAAAAATTAGACAGCCTGCCGGATCTGATCAATTATTGCAGGCCTGCATTTCCTCCTGTTTCAAACACCGGCATTGTTAACTCTGCAGGCGACACGGCTTTGTATTCAAACCTTGCGCGCAACGGGTTTAACCTTAGCGGCCAGGGAATAAAAGTGGGTGTTCTTTCAAACAGCTATAATACTATCCCCGGTAACCCTGCTTTGACAGACGTACTGAATGGAGATCTGCCAGGCATACAAAACCCTGATGATCCTGTACCGGTGGATGTTTTAAGAGATTATCCTTACGGGCAGGCAACGGATGAAGGCCGTGCAATGTTACAGATCGTGCATGACGTTGCACCTAAAGCACAGCTTGCATTCAGAACGGGATTTATAAGTGCAGGTGATTTTGCCCAAGGCATAAGAGCGCTGAAAGACGATAGCTGTAAAGTAATTGTAGATGATGTTACTTATATAACAGAACCATTCTTTAAAGACGGTGTAGTGGCACAGGCTGTTGACGAAGTAACAGGAGATGGTGTTTCTTATTTTACTGCCGCCGGCAACTATGGAAATAAATCCTATGCAAATGCATTCAATCCTGTGGCTGCGCCAAATGGCCTCACAGGCTTTGCACATAATTTTGGCGGGGGAGATATTTATCAAAGCCTTTCTCTGCCCGCAGGAACCTACACCATCGTATTGCAGTGGGATGATTCTACCTACTCACTTAACCCGGCAAGCGGAGGTGCAAAGAATGACCTGGATATTTATCTTACAGATAACAGCGGAAATATATTGTTCGGCTTTAACCGTAACAATCTTGGTGGCGATCCTGTTGAAGTAATGCCTTTTACAGTAGCATCATCTTCGCAGGCTAATATTATGATCATTAAAAATGCAGGTCCAAATCAAAATGTAAACTTCAAGTATATCATATTCCGCGGCGAAGGTGTTATCAACGAGTATAATACCGGAACATCAACTATCGTAGCGCAGGCCAACGCACAAGGCGCAATGACTGTAGGCGCAGTGCTGTATTCCAACACACCTGCATACGGTGTAAATCCGCCTACGATTGCATCGTTCTCTTCTATAGGCGGAACGCCTGTAAACGGTGTTGTAAGAAACAAGCCTGACTTTACAGGACCGAACGGTGTTAATACCACAGTATATCTTGGCGGAGTTAATATAGATAATGACCCTTTCCCGAATTTCTTCGGAACTTCTGCTGCTGCACCGCATCTTGCGGCTGTTGCTGCATTGGTAATGGAAGCAAGACAAAAATTTTATAACGAACAGGCCAGTCCGCAGGAAATACGCACATTATTACAAAGCACGGCAGTTGATATGAACACACCGGGCTTTGATTATACTTCAGGTTATGGCTTTGTACAGGCAGATTCTACAATAAGATCTTTTGCCTCCCCAACGCCTTATATATCGAATCTCGTTTTGCCTGATTCAACAGTTGTTCCTGGCCGCCAGCCTTTTGTTGTAACGGTGAAAGGAAATTATCTCAGTGATAGTTCAAAGATCTTATTCAGGGGAGAACCCCTCCAAACAACAGTGATGAGTAACTCGCTTGCTTCTGCCACTGTACCGGCATTTACCGGCAATCCTGCGATACAGGTATATACGCCGCCCATCACGCCAAATAAAAATGATGGTGGTTATTCAGACAGTTTATTCTTCTTCTCACCAATAAAGAAGAACATTATTATAACTGCTGATAACAAAGCAAAACGATATGGCGAAAAAATCCCTGTTTTTACAGCAAATATTTTGGTTGACAGTATTCCGCTGGATAGTACCAATTATACATTGCATGATCTCGGGCTTGACAGTCTTTTTTACACAACGCCGGCAACGTCTTTAAGTAATACAGGAATATATTTTATAAGGCCTGCAATTCCGCCGTTTGATCCCAACGATTCTGCAGATGTCGGATTCTCTGAAGAATACAATTATACTTTTAATGATGGCTTGCTTACTATTAATAAATTACCGCTGACCATTACCCCAACAGACACTACACTAACGTATGGGCAAAAGATCGGCTCATTCAATTATAAGTTTGCTTATCCTGATTCTTTATTTAATGATAGCGACAAGGCAGTTTTCTCTGATAGTCTTACAAGAGGTTATGACAGCAGTATTTCCAGCCAGATCGCAATGGCCGATGCAAGAGTATTAGTGAATGGACGCCCGCTGGTTAACTCCGATCTTGAAAATCTCGGCTTTATTGCCAGTGCACGCGCATTGGTAAATGCAAGGCCATTAGTGAACTCAAGGCCTTTGGTGAATGTTGCTCCGCCACCACCGGACACAACATTTATTGTTGATCTTGCCGTTGAATCTATTTTCGATTATGAATCAGATTCAGCCACTGCAGTGCTTGTAAATGCAAGGCCATTGGTAAATGCCCGTGCGCTGGTAAATGCAAGACCATTGGTAAACGGAACAGCACAGGTTAACGGAAGGCCGCTGGTAAATGGTTCTACGCAGGTGAATTCAAGTTCAATAGGTGATAGTACAGAATCGAACGTTGGTGTTATTCTCGACCAGGATGATGTAGATTCGTCTAATGATACTTTATCAGTATATAAACCGATAACACTTGTTACCGGTACAACAACAGGTGCGTTTACCATTGTGCCCGCCGCATATCTCACACCTGATTTTGATGTTTCATATAATTTGGGAACGCTGCATATTACTCAGGCTACACTTACAGTAAAGGCAAATAATGATACCATCCCTTATGGAAGTAAACCTGTGTTTACTTCCATCATTACGGGTTACCAATACAGTGATGACAGCAGCATTTTGGAAAACCGGCCATCTTATACAATCTTCAATTCTTCCAATGTAAAAGTTACAGACAGTATAATACCTGCCGGAGTTTATACAATTATTCCGGGTAATTTGTCATTCATTGGCGATACAGTTAATTACATACCCAATTATATAAAGGGAACGCTTGTGGTAAATCCTGCACCATTAATTGTAAAGGCCAATGATAAATCCGCTTACGCCGGCAGTAAACTACCAATATTCACATCAACCATTACGGGGTTTGTTGCAAAAGACTCGGCTACTATTATCTCAGGTCCGCAGTACACGATAAGCCCTGCGTATCACGGCAATCCTGGTGTTTATTCAATCATACCTTCTGCATTAAACTTAAAAGTGCAGAGCAATTATGTTATTACTTATACGCCGGGTACCTTGTATGTTAATCCATGCAAGCTTACTTCACTTATAGTTGATGTCCGGGTTGAATGTGTTGAAACAAATCCAAACAATTCAAGCTATAAATATTTGGCACATTTCTCTTATATCAACTACAATAATACGGTTGTATATATTCCTGTTGGAAATGATAACAACATTAAAACTTCCGGCGCATACAGCGGAACACCACCGCAGGTATTTAATCCGGGCACAGGTTATTTTGATGTGTATTCAAACAGCCTTCCTGTTACGTGGACGGTTAAATCATACCAGCTTGGTATAAAACTTACCGACAAAGCTGTTGCTTGCTCTGCATCGCCAAAATGCACTTACATTGCAACAGCACAAGGCAATGCATCGGCTACAGCAAAAGAATTACCTGTTAAGCCTGAATTTAATGTTTATCCAAACCCGGCAGTTAACAGTGTTACCATTCATGTGAATAATGCAATCATAAATAATGGCACTATAAGCGTGACTGATGTAACAGGCAAAGAATATTTGCCAAGAGTGATCAGCAGGTCAGGTAAAGATGTTGTACTGGATGTTTCGCATTTAAGTACCGGCGTCTATATCATCAGGCTTAAAATAGATGACCAGGTACAGGTATTCCGCATTTTAAAAGAGTAACAAAATTATTACGGAATTTAATTTGAAATGAGGGTGTAATATCACCCTCATTTTTTTAAAGGCTTTTATGATATTAAATTGAATCCTTACTTTTAAATGCCGTTGTATGATAATATTAAATGATTGTACGTAATTGCAGCTCTATTACTTCTGTTATTAGGAAGTCTTTTATGATGATTTAAATATGCGAAAACTAATTTTCTTTTTCTGCAGCATTTTGTTCTTCAGTAATTGTTTTTCACAGGATAGAGAAGCAGATAGTTTACTTGCTTTGTTAAATAAAGAAAGTGCTGATACAGCACGAGTAGATTTAATGAACAAAATAGCTGTAAACTATTTTAATACTTCGCCAGAAAAGGCAATGCAATACGGCACGGAGGCTAAAACGCTTGCAGAAACAAAAGGATATACGCAGGGATTGGCTTATGCCTTAAAAAACATCGGCATTGCTTATTACATGCAGGCCGACTATATACAAACGCTTACTTACTGGAATCAATCGCTGAAAGAATTTGAAAATGCCAACGATAAAAAAGGCATTGCAAATATCCTGAGCAATCTTGGCGCAGTATATAACAATGAAGGTGATGATGCAAAAGCGCTCGATTATTATTTAAAAGCGTTGAGATATGCAGAAGAAACCAACGATACCTTAAGGCTGGTAACAGTGTTGAATAATATTGGTACAGTATATTTTAATAATGCTTCAACCCGCGATACAGCGCTTCACTATTATTTAAGGGCTTTGCCGTTATGTGAAATATTGGGTGATGATGATGCCATCGGAACTACCACTGTAAATATCGGCGAGATCTATCTCGATAAAAATAAAGACTCACTTGCCCTGCATTATTTTGAGAGATCGGTAAAAGCTTATGCCAATTCTAAAAACCTTCCTTATTCATTAAATGATATTGCAAGAGTGTATGAAAAAAGAAAAGATTATACAACTGCTATTAAGTATCATCAGGAGGCGCTTGATATATCAAATAAATTATCGGCAAGGCTTGAAGTTTCGCAATCTTACCAGGGCCTGGCAAACGTGTACATTCAACTAAAGCAAACAGCACAGGCTTTGGATGCCTACAAAAATGCGGAGCTTATCGCAAAGGAAATAGCAGCGGATTATGAGTTGGAAAAAATTTATAGAGGTCTTGCGAAGACTTATGCTGATATGAATGATTATCCCAATGCATATAAGTATCAATTATTGCTTACTACTATAAAAGACACTTTATATAATGATGAAAAAGATAAAAAGCTTGCATTTCTTCAATTCAATTTTGAGATACAAAAAAAACAGACCGAGATAGATCTGCTTACAAAAGATAAAACCCTTAAAGACCTTGACCTGAAAACACAAAAAACGGTAAAGAACTCGCTTATTGCAGTGCTTTCCCTTTTTATTCTGCTTGTATTTATATTATTTAGAAATTACCGTATTAAAGACAAAACAAATGCGCTGCTCGATAGTCAGAAAAAAGAACTGGAACGAACATTAGCCGAGCTTAAAACCATGCAAACACAATTAATTCAATCAGAAAAAATGGCTTCGCTTGGTGAACTCACTGCAGGTATTGCGCACGAAATACAAAATCCTTTAAACTTCGTGAACAATTTTTCTGAAGTAAGCAGTGAGATGCTTGATGAAATGAAGGTAGAACTGGCAGCAGGCAATATGCAGCAGGCAACAGGTATTGCAGATGAAGTGCAACGGAATCTTGAGAAAATTTTGTATCACGGCAGACGTGCTGATGCTATTGTAAAAGGTATGCTGCAGCATTCGCGCAACAGCGTTGGAAAAAAAGAGCCAACAGATATCAATGCTTTAGCAAATGAATATTTGCGCCTTGCCTTTCATGGCTTAAGGGCAAAAGACAAGTCGTTTAATGCAGAAATAAAAACTTATTTTGATAAAAACATAAATAACGTAAACATCGTTCCACAGGATGTGGGAAGAGTATTGCTTAATCTTTTCCATAATGCTTTTTATGCAATAAGCGAAAAACAGAAAGCGAAAAGCAGAACGCAGGAAGATTACAAACCACTCCTATCTGTAACAACGCAAAAAATAAATTTTCCTTCAGGTGAAGGAGGTGTTGAAATAAAAGTTGAAGACAACGGTAATGGCATTCCTCAAAAAATAGTTGATAAAATATTTCAGCCATTCTTCACTACAAAACCGGCAGGACAAGGAACAGGATTAGGCCTGTCATTGGCGTATGATATTATTACCAAAGAATATAACGGCACCATAAAAGCTGAAAGTAAGGAAGGAGAAGGAACCAGGTTCATCATTAGTTTGCCAATGGCTTAATTAATACCGCTGCCATAAAAGTTGAAAGGAAATGCGAAGAAAATCCCGAAAAAGAAGGAAGTAAATTTGTTATTCAATTTGCCAATTATAATTACTCCCCTTTAGGGGACGGGAACTTATGACATC
>JABDAV010000105.1 GCA_013289015.1 Bacteroidota bacterium
GTTGGACACATTTATTCAGATTGCACCTCTCCCGCTTGATCGTGAAACCAGCAAACGCATAGTAAAAGTTGATGAAAATAAATTAAGCGGGTTTGTTTTTAAAATTCATGCAAACCTTGATCCGCGCCACCGCGACCGTATTGCATTCATGCGTGTGTGCAGCGGCCGTTTTGAAAGAAACAAATACTATCATCACGTGAGATTGGATAAAGATTTTCGCTTCAGCAATCCTTATTCATTCATGGCGAGAAGCAAGGATATTATTGAAGATGCTTATCCCGGTGATGTGATCGGTTTGTTTGATACAGGCAATTTTAAAATTGGTGATACACTTACCGAAGGTGAAGATTTTTATTTTACCGGTATCCCATCTTTTTCTCCTGAAATATTTAAGGAGCTGGTGAACAAAGACCCGATGAAAACAAAACAGCTGGAAAAAGGCATTACACAGTTAACCGATGAAGGTGTTGCGCAGTTGTTCACGCAGTTTGGCGGCAATAAAAAGATCATTGGCTGTGTAGGTGAATTGCAGTTTGAAGTAATTCAATACCGTTTATTGAATGAATACGGCGCTGCCTGCGAGTTTCGCATGTTGCCGTTTTATAAAGCCTGCTGGCTCACCAGCAAAGACCAAAAAAAGTTAGATGAATTTCTTCGCTTTAAACAACAAAACAGCGCTGAAGATAAAGATGGTCATCCTGTTTACCTGGCGCAAAGCGAATGGTTTTTAAATACAGAGATTACCAATAATCCGGGTATACAGTTTCATTTTACAAGCGAGATACATAAGTGAGTTTGAAAGTTTCAGTGTTTAAGAGTTTCAACGTTGCGTTAGTGGTTAAGCATTTTCATTTACAGGAATTTTAATGGTGATGAGCGTTCCTTTATCTGTTTCTGATTGCCATGTAATAGCACCGCCAAGTAACTGAACACGATGCTCCATATTACGCAAACCAAGGCTTTCTTTTTTGGCCGATTGAATATCGAAACCTTTGCCATCATCCTGTATAGTAAGTTCAAAATGATGATCGGTATTTTTTATTTGTATGCTGATGTGTTTTGGTGAAGCATGCCTGATACTGTTTTGCAAAGCTTCCTGTACTACGCGAAAAAGCATCACCTGCGATTCAGATTTTAAAGGCAATTTTTTATAAACTGTACCAAGTGTTACTTCTATATTGCGTGATGCATTAATACGTTCTTTTTCAGCATCTACATTTTCAATTAAATTAAATTGATCCAGCCATTCTCTGTTTAATGATTTGGATAAAGAGCGGAGATCCTGTATAGCTTTTGCAACAGTTTGTTCTGCTGTTTTAATAGCATCTGGAGCAGTCGGCAGTTCCATTAAACCTATATTCAATAACAATTTAGTGCTGCTTAATAACTGGCCGATATTATCATGCAGTTCCTGGCTTATTTGATTGAATGCATATTCCTGTGTTTCGAGTTGGGATTGGAGGAGTTCTTGTTTGAAATGGATTTCGAGTGCAATTTTTTCCTGTAATATTTTCTTCTTTTTATTGGAATAATAAATAAGCATCACGATAAAAATTAATCCTAAAAAAATAAGGACGATTATTACCGCAATTATTGTGAGGAGGACGTCTGACGGCATAATAAAAAGGCATAACTGTATGCTGAATATAAAATTACATTTAATACAGGCATTACCTGCCGGTATGCATTTTTATTATTAATAACAAGCTTATTTACTTCTATGTATTGCTGTAGGCCTAACATTACCAAAGCACCTAAGCTGAAAATCAAAATGCCTGCATTTATCCATAAATATGGATGCCTGAAAAAGCTCGTTGTTATTTCATCTACTAAAAAACTTTTAAACAATACAAGAACACTAAATACAATATTCAAAAACATTATAAGTACCAGTGAATAAGTATTAAAAATATTCACCCCTTGAAAAAAGTAAAAATCAATCAATAAAAACAACATTAATAAAAAACTAATGACAATAAAGATTTTTTGTTGCAGTCGCACCAACTGAAGCATATTGTAAAAGAGTAAAAGCTGAACTGGCGTTGAGAAAATCAGGTAAAAATTATAGATCAAGTAATTTGTTTCTTTATGTTGCTTTAATTCAAAGCCTGCGATTTCAACAACGCAGGCTATATATATTAAAAACACGAATGCACCCAATTTATAAACCTTAAGCCTTCTGTAATTTATTATTGCAAGAAGAAGACATATAATTTGGAAGTAGATATAGTAATCGAAGCTCATAACTTATGGATAAAGACCACCGAGATCATAAGCATCGGCTTTTGTTGTGGTTCCATAATTATTCAATTCAGTTTGACCATCCAGAGCATATGCCCAGAAAAAAACAGTAATTCTACCAGTATCTTTTATTGGATCCAACCCATAATATCTTGCATATTCTGGTGTAATTAAGCCTAGTCGAAGTTTTAATATAAATTGCTGACGATCCATTCCCAAATCATTTTTTACCCAATCGTAAAATCCAGGAGTCTTATAGGTGAGAGAATATGTTATATCAGGAGGTGCATCAAACATCCATTTTATTCCTGTTGGCATTTCAGACATATATTTATCAATGCAACCTTGAGCTAATGTTCGATCAACTTTTTGCCCCCAAAGTTTCGTTGAAGCATATAATACTGATGATCTCAAGCTTTTATTTCCTTTAAGCAAGCTGTCTCTAACAGCTAATGTATCCTCAAATAAATTAATATAATTTCTAAGAGATGTCACGCTATCTTTTAATTTTTCATATTCCTTATAAGGTATGGTCTTATTTTGGGAGTAACAACATAAAGGCATTATAGTTATTATCAAAAATATTTCTTTAAAATTAATATTTCTTTTCATAAACGTTTTTTTACTGTTAGTTAATTTTCTTCGCAATTTCAGTCTTTATTATTCTTTTTCCAACGTATTTCTCCCCTTCCTCATCCCGTGAAATTTCCCATCTCCAAAACCTGCAAACTCCCCTTATCTCTGCTTTACAACCTATTTAGTTTTACGCAATCAATCAAATACTGATTAACAAACCCACCTGCAAACCCGTATGCTGAAAAGGGTAAACAGAGTAAGCATAATTTAAAAAATCATAAAACAAAATGAAAAAGGTTTTTTCCGTACTTGCTATGGCATGTACATGCATGTTATTTCAGAATTGCTCTAAAGACGCTTCATCAACACAGGATGAAATGGCAAAAAGCAGCAGCGTTTCATCTTCCATCCAAAACACTTTAAGCTATTGGACTCCACAGGTCTCCAATTCCTATAGCCTGCTAAACAGTGTATTCTTTGTAAACAATACCACCGGCTGGGTAACAGGTTATGACGGTACTATTTTAAAAACCACTGACGGCGGCAATAACTGGGTTGCTCAAAGCTCAGGCTCTACACAGCCGTTAATATGCGCCTATTTCATCAATAAATATGAAGGCTGGGTTGTTGGCGCTTCCGGCATCATACTGCATACCAAGGATGGCGGCGCAACATGGCACTATCAAACATCTAATACTTACCAGGTATTATTTGGTGTACATTTTACATCTGCTACAACCGGTTATGCTGTTGGTGGCTACGGTACAATATTAAAAACCACTGATGGCGGCGCTAACTGGTATTTTCAGAATTCGGGTGTTCCGTACAACGCTTTTATAAGCGTTTATTTCCGCGATGAAATGCATGGATATGCTTCAGGCGATGGTGGCGCCATGATAACTACGGATGATGGCGGAAATACATGGACTCAACAGAACCCTAATGTTTATACAAGCTTAAGAAGGCCTGTGGCTTTGGGTAAAGAAGCCTGCGTTGTTGGTGATCATGGTGTGGTATTGGTATCAAATGATAACGGCGTAAACTGGATACCCAAAAAATCAGGCGTAACAGGAAATCTTTTATACTGCTCATTTGCCGATCCGTTAAATGCATGGGCTGTTGGCGATGGCGGCACTATCATTACAACAACTGATGCCGGCCGTTCATGGCAACCGCAGGCTTCAGGAACATATAATACACTCTTCAGTGTTTGTTTCCCAGATTCAACTCATGGCTGGGCGGTTGGCTATAACGGAACTATTTTGAAATATACACCATCGAACTGAACATAAAATTTTTCAGTGCTTACCAATAATGTCAACCCTGATTCCCCTTAATAAACAATCATCATAAAGCCAGGTAATAATCTTTCAACAACCCTTTAAAAAGATCACTGTATTCATTTTTTCCATTCATAATTATTATTTCCGACTGATCCACATTTGCAACTTGCTTTGTCAACCGAAATATACTCCTGAAATAATTATGCTTTGGTGTTTGTTTGATAAAGATTTTCTCTTTAATAAATAACTTTCCTGCGATCAGTTGTGTAAATTCTTCTGTTCGATGATAAGGCAACAGCACAAAAAGGCGCCCACCATCATTCAACAATTTTTCAGCAATTGCGATCAACTTATTGAGCTTTAATTCTTCACTATGCAATGCGAGATTTCTTTTTGCATCGCTGCTTTTCAAATCATCTTCATAAAATGGCGGATTAGATATAATAATATCGTATTTATGCGCAGCCGTTTCAGCAAATTGCTGAATAGAGCTATTATAAACATTTAATCTTTCTTTCCATAGTGATGCATCAAAATTCTCTTTTGCCTGCTGTGCCGCCGCTTCATCTATTTCAACAGCATCAATAATTACATCCGGATCTTTTTGTGCATACATCAGTGATAATAAGCCCGTCCCGGTTCCAATATCAAGAACGTGCTTAACTCCTCCTCCTTCGGAGGAGGTTGGAAGGAGGCTTCCAAACAAACAGGCATCCGTGCAAACCTTCATGGCGCATTTATCCTGGTGAATTGTAAATTGTTTAAAACGGAAGTAGCTATTAGGCATACAACAAAATAAAAGCCTCCGGAAAGGAGGCTCAAAAAATATCTCATTTTAAAGATTAGAATATTGCAATAATTATAATTATAGCAAGTGAAACACCAAAACCTATCCATGCCCATTTTCTGAAGTTGTTTGGGTTATCTGTTTTAATAATATACGCCAACAAAACTCCAATTAATGAAAGTAAAAAACCAAGGGCAAAACCACCAATGTTGAAACCGGCTGTCACATCCTTATGGCTATTCTTGTATAATTTTTCAATTCTTTTATTGTTCAGCGTACCATCAGCGTTGATGCAATGCCTTAATTCTTTTTGTCCTGACCTGAACATCATCTTGTCTGCCCATTTCAATTTCTTTCCGCTTAATTGTTCAAAGTCATTAACCGACATAGTTGATAAATCCAACATACTGACTGATTTACCTGTATTGCCAACAGGTATCATCATTTCACTGGCTTTAAGCTTTTCACCGCTAACCGTGGCGGCGCTTATTGTTTGTGTAAACATTGCCAATAAAAGAAGTAGTGTAGTGATCTTTTTCATGGTAGTTTTTTTATTTGGCATTAAATTAAAACACAATCGGCAAATTCAACAAATTATATTAACTTTTTTTATGACTGATCAGGCATTCAATTCAGCCAGTAAAGAATCAAGGTTCAATTCTTTTGTATACATATTTATATTCCCATTTTCATCTATCGGCCATTGCTCACGTGGTTTATCCCAGTATAGTTCAACACCATTTTCATCCGGGTCGTTTAAATACAACGCTTCAGAAACACCGTGGTCTGCAAAACCCGTAAAGGGGTAATTTGCATCCTGTAAACGTTTGAAAATAACTGCGAGTTCTTTTCTTGTAGGATAAAGAATAGCGGTATGAAACAGCCCTGCAGCATGTACCGGTGCAGGCTTTGCATTTTTACTGTACCATGTATTTAACCCGATGTGATGATGATAATCATCAGCGGCAATAAACACAGCCTGTGTTCCATAACGCGCCATGATCTGAAATCCCAAAAGGTCTTTGTAAAAAGATAATGCCTTATCAAGGTCAGCAACCTTTAAATGCACATGGCCTATTCGTGTGCCATTCGGAACTGTATAATTCATAAAAGTTTTTTATTGCTAAATTATGATTTGATCAAAGTATAAATTGCAGCGATTTTCAAATTATAAATTCTTCAATTAATATTTATCTTGCCACTCCAAAAAATTAATAGAATGAATGAAGATTTAACGCAGTTATGTATAAACACTGTTCGCGTACTCGCTGCAGATGCAGTGCAGAAAGCTAATTCCGGTCACCCCGGTACACCTATGGGTACAGCCCCGATTGGCCATGTACTGTGGAGCCGGGCCATGAACTATAATGCTAAAAATCCTGAATGGGCAAACCGTGACAGGTTTATTTTATCTGCTGGCCATGCATGCATGCTGCAATACGCGTATTTGTATTTAACCGGTTACGATCTTACGTTAGATGATATAAAAAATTTCAGGCAATTACACAGTAAAACAGCGGGCCATCCTGAATATGGTTTATTGGATGGTATTGAAATTACAACCGGTCCGTTAGGCCAGGGCTTTGCCAATGGTGTAGGAATGGGCATCGCTCAGAAATATCTTGCAGCGCGCTATAATAAAGAAGGCTTGGATCTTTTCAACTATCATATTTATGCGATCTGCAGCGATGGCGATCTGATGGAAGGCGTAAGCGCAGAAGCTGCTTCAATGGCAGGACATTTAAAACTCGGCAACCTGGTCTATTTATATGACAATAATCACATCTCCATTGAAGGCGATACAGCACTGGCTTTTGATGAAGATGTAGCCAAACGTTTTGAAGCATATGGCTGGCATACACAATCAATAGATGATGGCAACGATATTGAAGGCATCACCGCCGCAATTGAAACAGCAAAAGGTGTTACAGATAAACCTTCATTGATTTTGGTGAGAACGCATATCGCTTATGGCGCACCGGATGCAGTTAATACAGCAGAATCGCATGGCGCACCATTGGGCGATAAAGAAGTAGCTGCTACCAAAAAGAATTTGGGATTTGATCCTGATAAATTTTTCTATGTTCCTGATGAAGTGCTCGGCTTCTATCGCAAAGCAGGTGCTAAAGGCGCCGATGTTGAAAAGCAATGGAATGACCTGTTTGCATCATATAAAGAAAAATATCCTGAGCTTGCTGCAGAATATGAATTGTTCAGCAGCGGTAAATTACCGGAAGGCTGGAAAGATAAATTACCCGTATTCGGTGTGAATGAATCAATGGCCACACGCCAGGCATCGGGAAAGACCATCAATGCTATAGCTGACTATTTTCCTTTAATGATCGGTGGCGCTGCAGACCTTGCTCCTTCCACCAATACAGAAATAAAAAATTCCAAATCTTTTGAAGCCGATAATTACAGCGGAAAGAATTTTCACTTTGGTATTCGCGAACATGCAATGGGCTCGGTGTTGAATGGGATAGCAGTTACAAAGGGCTTCACACCGTATGGTGCTACGTTTTTAATTTTCAGCGAATACATGCGGCCACCCATACGTCTTGCAGCTATCATGAAATTAAAACCCATGTATGTTTATACGCATGATAGTATTGGTTTGGGTGAAGATGGAACCACGCATCAGCCCGTGGAGCAATTGGCTTCTTTGCGTTCCATTCCCAATATTACCGTTATCCGCCCGGGAGATGCAAACGAAACCGTGCAGGCATGGCGTGTTGCCATTGAACATACAGGCGGCCCGGTTGCACTGATCCTATCAAGACAAAAACTTCCTGTTATTGACCAGGATAAATATGCAAAAGCTGCTTCACTTGAACACGGCGCTTACGTTTTATCTGATGCGGAAAATGCTCAATTGATATTAATTGCAACGGGCAGTGAAGTTTCATTGGCCATGAAAGCGCAAAAAGCCTTACAGGATGAAAATATCTCAGCGCGTGTAGTTAGTATGCCTTCATGGGAATTGTTTGAAAAACAGGATGCGGCTTATAAAGAAACGGTATTCCCTAAATCGCTCAAAAAACGTTTGGCTATAGAGGCAGGCTCGCCTATGGGCTGGCATAAATATGTAACCGATGAAGGTGATATTGTTGGTATTTCAAAGTTTGGCGAATCAGCGCCGGGCGACCAGGTGATGAAGGAATATGGTTTTAGCGTGGAAAATGTTGTTGCCAAAGCAAAAGCGTTACTGAAATAAAGTGCACTGCTTATTGGTGCATTAGTACTATGGATTTCTGATTTCGGGATGGTTTTACTTCAACTTAAATCACAAAATTCCTGAATCACGAAATCAGCAATAAAACGGATCGTTGAGCATTGTTCAGCGATCCGTTTTTATTTGAGAAAGTTTCTACACAACGGGCCCCGGTTTCAGAATAATTTCTTTTAGAAAAAAATTACGGCACAATTTTTTAAGTAAAGACTTAAACAACATTCTATGAAACCGTTGGTAGAATTTATAATAGCATGTGTACTGCTTGTAGTTGCCGGATGTTCAGCCATTGTAGGAATATTCAGCGCCGGAATGTGGGCAGCGTTATTTGCAGCCGGTTCTATCATTGTGTTAATTCTTGTACTCAGCAATGGAACCAAAACTAAAGAGTAAATTATCATTATTCATTATTTGGTTGACTCAACAGAAACCTGGTTGAAATATCTTGTTTTTCCGAGGCATCCTTATAAGAATGGGCGCCGGGTTTTAATGTTTGTTCTTTCTCCAAATGATTTATTGAAGCAGGGTAAATGATCGCGGTAATATCTTAAGCTTATCGTTTTCCTTCAACGATCTTAAAACCTGTGTGCCGTTACCCCTGCATATTCAGATCCAACACAATTACAGGAGCAATTCGGCAAGGAGAGTTTTTCAAAGTACGATATAGCAATCCCGCCGCTTTCTTCATAATGGGCGATATTTGGAAAACCAATTTCTGTAAACATATCCTGCATCAGTATCCGGCCTTCCACATCATCATCGGTCATCAATATTTTTTTTATCAGACATCTGTCTTGCAAAGGGTAGTTCTTACTTAATTATAACATCAGTTATTGCTTTTTCATGCATTACCTCGTTTATTCTTTCTATTATTTTTGGTTTCAGGTAGATCAACTCCTGCTTTAACGAGCCTTCAGAAGTATATACAAAAAGTGTTGTATTAATAAGCTGGATCTTATCTGTATAGCGCGCTATTGTTTTGCCCATCACCTCTTCCCAAACGCCTTCTATCTGTACAGCTTTTACGCCATGCTTCAGCTTACTGCTGTCTAAAAATTTTTTCAGCGCTTCCCCGATGTGTAATTGAGCCATCAGCAAAAATAAATAACTTAATCGCCATTGTTAGCAGTTTCGCTGTTCTTTGATGCGCTTTTTAATTTGTTCCTGAATACTTTTTCAAATTTTTCAACTTTCGGGAGAATTACAAGCCGGCAATACATCTGGCCGGGATTATATTCGAAGTATTTCTGATGATAATCTTCTGCAGTGTAAAAATTTCTATAAGGCTCGATGGCTGTTACAATTGGTTTATTAAAAATGTTGCTGTCATTGAGCGCAGCTTTATAGTGTTCTGCCCTTTCTTTTTGTTGGGGTGAATGATAGAAAATCACGCTGCGGTATTGTGTGCCAACATCATTGCCCTGCCTGTTCAATGTAGTAGGGTCATGCGTTTTCCAGAAAACCTCAAGCAACTCATCATAACTTATAACAGCAGGATCAAAAACGATCTGGCAACATTCGGCATGGCCTGTTGTGCCTGTTGAAACCTCTTCATAAGTTGGATTAGGAACATCGCCACCGCTGTAACCACTGGTTACTTTAATAACGCCATTCAATCTTTGGAAGATAGCTTCTGTGCACCAGAAACAACCTGTACCAAAACTTGCTGTGTCTGTTTTCCTTGCAATAACATTCTGTTCATTCATATCACTAATGTTCCGTTCACCACAGGATGATAAAGAAAAAATACCTGCAGTAACAATTACAATTCTGTACAGAAAATAAGAGACGCCTAAACGCATAGTGCAATTAACATAGAACTTATAATCACGACAAGTTAATTAACAAAATACGTGCATGCAAGCCAGTGCGCCTGGTGTTCAAAGGTTTAACTTTTTTTTCAGGGTTTACCTGTTTGCATCGGGCCGCATTATTTAATACAACGATAGTAAGCCTTTATCTTTGTTTGCTATGGCAGAAGAAAAATCGTTGAACTTTTTGGAAGAAATTATTGAAGACGATATTAAGAGCGGAAAGTATGCGTCTATCGTTACCCGTTTTCCGCCCGAACCTAATGGCTATTTACATATGGGCCATGCAACCAGCATCTGTTTGAATTTCGGCTTAACAAAAAAATATGGCGGCTATACCAATTTAAGATTCGATGACACCAATCCTGTAACCGAAGAAACCGAATATGTGGATAGCATCAAAGATGACGTGCGCTGGCTTGGCTTTGAATGGAAGAATGAATTATATGCTTCTGATTATTTTGAAGCGTTGTATCAATTCGCGGTTCAACTTATAAAAAAGAACCTGGCCTATGTTGATGACAGCAACAGTGAAACCATTGCCGCAGAAAAAGGCACACCTACTCAACCGGGCGTGAACAGCAAATACCGTGACCGCAGCATAGAAGACAACCTGAAATTATTTGAAGAAATGAAAGCAGGCAAATATGCTGATGGTGTCAGCGTACTGCGTGCAAAAATTGATATGGCGCATCCGAATATGCTGATGCGTGATCCTGTAATGTATCGCATCAAGCATGCACATCATCACCGCACCGGCGATACATGGCGCATCTATCCTATGTATGATTTCGCACACGGTCAAAGTGATTCTATCGAAACAATAACACACAGTATTTGTACACTTGAATTTGTTCCGCACCGTGAGTTGTATGATTGGTTCATAGAAAAGCTTGAGATATTCCCTTCCCATCAATATGAATTTGCAAGACGCAATTTGAGTTATACAGTAATGAGCAAACGCAAACTGTTGCAACTGGTAAATGAAAAACATGTTGAAGGATGGGACGATCCGCGCATGCCCACCATCAGTGCGTTCAGAAGAAGGGGATATACACCTGCTTCAATAAGAGATTTCTGTGACCGTGTGGGTATCGCAAAAAGAGAAAATGTTGCAGACCTAAGCCTGCTTGAATTTTGTGTTCGCGAAGACCTTAACAAAATTGCTTTGCGCAGAATGGTGGTCTTTGATCCGCTGAAAATTGTTATTACTAATTACACTAACGACAATGAAATAGTAAGTGTTGAAGACAATCCTGAAGATATCAATTCAACGTTCCGTGAAGTGCCTTTCAGCAAGGAATTATATATAGAGCGGGAAGATTTTATGGAAACTCCGCCAAAGAAATTCTTCAGGCTTTTCCCCGGTGGGATGGTACGTTTAAAAGGCGCTTACATCATTAAATGTGATGAAGCGATAAAAGATGAAGCGGGCAATATTACCCGGCTCAATTGCTCCTATATTCCCGAAAGCAGAAGCGGCAATGATACATCCAACATAAAAGTAAAAGGCACCCTGCATTGGGTAAGTGTGCAACATGCGATCACCGCTGAAGTGAGATTGTATGACCGCCTCTTTAAAGTGGAAGATCCTTCAAGCGAAGAAGGAAATTTTAAAGATTATATCAATGCAGATTCCTTGCAGGTGATCAATACAGTGTATGCAGAGCCTTCTTTAAAAAATGCAGAATTTAGTGAGCGTTACCAGTTCCTGCGTAAAGGTTATTTTACTTTGGATAAAGATACCAGCGAAGAAAAAATGGTGTTCAACCGCACCGTTACTTTAAAAGATACATGGGCTAAGGAAGTGAAGAAGGGATGATGATTTACATATTGTTTAGCTTTTGTTGTATCGCTTTTTCAGCAGTTGAGCGTTGATGCTATTTGTAAACTCTTAACCTCTTACACGTCATTCCCGCGAA
>JABDAV010000106.1 GCA_013289015.1 Bacteroidota bacterium
AAACCTTGCGTCCTTCTTTCGGATCTTTTATGGTAATACCATATTCGCGGTTGAGCAATACAATCAGTTCAAGCGAATCAATGGAATCGAGGCCAAGTCCGCCACCAAATAATTCATCATCATCTTTTATATCTTCAGGTTTAAGATCTGTAAGATTAAGAAACTCGATGATCTGCTCTTTTAATCTGGCTTTTAATGCTGTTGTATCCATTGGAAATTATATAAGTTTTTTTCTTTTCAATTCAAGCAAAGCAATTGCCTGCAACAATACTGTAATCAATAATAAAGATAAAATATTCGTGCCAACATCTTTAAGGCCGCCGCCTTCCAAAAACAAACCATAATAAGCCTGCAAGCACCAGTGTAAGGGTGATAGCATCATTAATGATCTGAATGAATCGGGCATAATAAATGACGGAATCATTAAACCGCCGATGATGGATAATATTACAACAGACACGGCGCCAAATGCATTTGCCTGTTCCAGCGTATGCGCAAACACTCCAACACACATAGCGTAGCTCACTGCGCACCACCCGCAAACCAGCGTAACAATTATGAGTGCGAAAATATTATGTGGAAGATGCAATGCCGGCAAACCCATCATCGGAAAAATAAATATTCCGATAGCAAATATTAGAATGGCTTGTAAGAAAGTAACTTTTAAATAAGTGACCTGTTTTGATAATAGCGCAATAAAATAATTGGTAGGTAATGTTTTTAAACGAATAAAACTGCCGCTCAATTTTTCACGTACGATACTTCCTGCCAGCGACATAATGACGAAGAACATAGCAAAGATGGTCCATGCAGGAACGTTATGTTGCGTTACATTTAATATTACATTTTCATTGTTTGATGAAAGCGGTATTTCTTTAATGCTTGTATTGTTTTCAAGCAATTGCTGTTGCAATGAGTCAGGCAAAGGCTTTCCATTTATAGAGAAATAAAGATCCTTCAATGTTTCTTTGCTTTGAACAATCTGCACAGCACTGGTTAATGCACCTTTTATTGAAAACTTTAAAGATTGCTGTATCACAGGATTATAATACAGATCGAAATATGCTGTTCGTTGATCTAAGCTTGCAGTATCTCCTTCAAGCCCAAAAGAACTCAAAGCTTTGCTCGCTGTGGCTTTTGCCTTTGCAGCTATCTGTTTTGAAAATGAAGAATTAATAATTATACCTGCAATAATATCTTTTGCATGCATTTCATCCGCAAGTTGTTTATCATTTGCATTCTGCTGAATAACCGAAAGATTAAACATGCCTGCTGTGTCCAATGCATGTATCAATTCTTTGCTTAGGGTGCCGGTATCTTTATTACATATCAGCAGATCAATTTTATTTTTTCCAACAACATCAAATGTGCTGCTTTGAATGTCTGTAACAATTATCACTAATAAAACAGGCATGGCAAACATGAGTATTAAACCCATTTTATCGCGAAGCAAAATGCGTACATCTTTCAATATGGTTGCAAAAAGCTTCATTGATCTTTGTAAGTCTTGCCGGTTAAATCAACAAATAAAGCTTCGAGATTTTCTTTATTATACTTTACCAATAAATTATCAAGTGTATCAAATGCAATGATCTTGCCTTCATCTATCAATGCAATTTTATTACAGAGTTCTTCTGCTTCGTTTAACTGGTGCGATGTATAAATAAGCGTGGTACCGGTTTCATTTAATTTTTCCAGGTAATTGATGATCTCCTGTCTTGTTTGTACATCAACTCCAACTGTTGGTTCATCCAGAAATAATAATTGAGGTTGATGTATAACACCAATAGCAAGATTTACTTTACGCTTCATGCCACCTGAAAATTTTCTCACCTGTTTATTTTTTACTGAAGTGAGATTTAATATTTCAAAAAGCTCGGTTGACCTTTTTATTATTTCCTGTTTATTTAAATCAGACCAGGCGCCAAAGAATTCAAGGTTTTCAAGCGGCGTAAGTTCTTCATAAAAAGAAAAATCCTGCGGTACAAAACCAAACAGTTTATTTACCTGTTTATTTTTTGTTTTAATTGAATGATCAAGCAGTTGAATGTTGCCTTCAGTAAAAGAAATCAAACCTGTCATTAAGCTCATTAATGTTGTTTTACCTGCGCCATTCGGACCGAACAAACCAAATCGTTCACCTTTATCAATAGATAAATTCAGATCGGAAAAAAGTTGTGTTTGATCTTTGTAATGAAAGCTAAGATGTTCAATTTTGATAGCAAGCCCTTGCATTTAATGCCGGTTTATGTTTGAAAGATCCTTGAAAGCTTTCTTTTCTATTTCGGCGATATCCAGCAGATAATCGCCCATCATATTAAAATCTTCCTGCGAACCAAGCCTGCCTTTATAAATACCTGAAGCCTGCACTGCAGCAGTGCGCCAAAGATCACCGGCTCTTGTAAATTCATGTGATAAACGCATCAGCTCATCAACAGGTAAATAGGCATAAGCTTCCTGCAAAAATGCAGCGTAGATATAACGAAAGCCACCACCACCGGTGCCGATCTCCTCCTGCATACGCACTAACTGGGCGAGATATAAACCAGCTTTATGTAAACCAAATTTATTGCGCCAGTTCTTTATTTTTTTACCGGTGAAAGCAATGCCTTTAACGCCTGCGACGGGACCTGGAATACGCAACATATCAAACACATTTTTTTTAATACCGTTCTTTATTGCCTGCCTGATGATATCATCTGTAATGATATTTTTCTTCTCTGCAAAATATAACTGGCCTCTTGGTGCTAATGCGCCTTTTGCAAAACGAACACGTTCCAGTTCATAAGGTGTCATGTATGTTTCTTGTTCCATGATCGGATCACTGATAATATACTTACCATCTTTTTTTCCAAACACAACTAAGTTATGTGCATTAAAATGAAAGCGGTATTCTTTAGGAAAATACGGCAAATAATACACACCCACCTGGCAACCGACAGCATAACCTTCATCAAGTTTTTTATCGAGTAATTTTTGTGCTTCTTCGCGTGATGAAAATTTTTTGCGTGTAACTTTTATGCCTAATGAATTACAAGTTCTTTTAAAGATACTACCCGGCATATTCCGAAACGCAATAGCAGGTCCGTTGTTAATTTTTATAAGCGGAAGATAAACAAAGAATAAACCTGCACCCATGCCAAAAGCCAAAGGCTCTGTAATTTGTTCTACGCCGATGCTTTTTAATAAATTTCTTGTCACGCCGCTTTCACAATGCGCGGCCTGTGCGTGTTGAAAATTACTCTGCATGCACATTCATTGTTTTTAATTCATCAACGCTTACATTAAAAACTTCAGCGTATTTATTAAGTTTTTTGGTTGATAGTTTGTTGAAGATTTCAGGCTTTAAATGCCGTTTGATCTGCCATTTAAAAAAGCCTGCATAACTTGATAAGATACCTATATTCATTACATTTTTCTCCATAAAAAAAAGAATGGGGCTTGCTTCTTTGTTCAACACTTTTGCTTTTGCTGCTGCAACTTTTTGTTCAATATCTTCCCATGTTATATCTAATGCATTCGTTTTTACATTCCAGCCATTGCTTAGTTCAGTTGTGTATTTGCCCGAGTCATCGGTAACATAACAAACTTCCTTCGTTATTTTTCCAAGTGAACCCAAGTCTTGTGGAACTTCGTCTTTTTTCATACGATAGATTTTTGTAAGATGTAAAAAGTGGGAAGTAAAATGCACTGCATCTCACATCTTACATTTCACTTCTAACATACTGTAAGCATTGCATACATATACGAGAAGCGTGAACTTTCAGGAACAAGCAGCAACAATCGTTCTCCTTTTTTAAGCTTGCCGCTTTTAAATAATTCATGCACCATAAAATAGGCAGAAGCAGCACCAACATTACCCATACTTGTTAAGTTCACAAACCATCTTTCATAAGGTATATGATTGCCGAGTACAGCCATCACTTCAAAAATTTTGCTGCGGAAAAATTCGCTCGACATGTGAGGCAGAAAATAATCCACATCATCCACCGATAAACCTTCACGATCAAAAATTTCTTTTATTCTTCTACCGCCCAACGGAACAATATTGTTGCCCAATAAACCAATATCCTGTTTAATACTTAAGATTGATTTATTGATAATATCTTCCGGTGTAAATTCGAGGTAACTTTTTACAGTGCCATCAGGTTGTTTCTCACATGCCATATACATGCATGTTTCCATTTCATTCGCGTATGAAATACCTTCGATCCAATCAACACGCAAACTGAAACCTTCTGCATTCGGTCTATCACTTAGTAAAAATGCGGAAGCGCCATCACTTAACATCCAACGCAAAAATTCTTTATCAAAACTGATATACGGATTTTTATGCAGTTCTTCCAATTTATGCGCTTCTTCATCAAAAATATTTGCTCTTAATGATGCGGAAAATCTTTCCGAACCTGTAGCAACTGATAATTTTTTATCGCCTGTTTTCACTGCCATGTATGCATATTTAAATGCGTGCATGCCGGCACAGCAAACGCCTGATGGTGAAACCACTTCAATGGATTCTGCTTCGGGCAACCAACCATGCACCATCACACCATGTGAAGGCATCATTTGATCGGGAGAAGAAGTGCCGCACGATAAAAGATCAATGTCTTTTATTTTTTCAGGATCATCTGTAAATAGATTACGTACTGCTTCTGCAGTCATCTGTGCATTGGTGTGCGTGGTTTTACCACCTTTCTCCAATGCATAATATCTTGTATGAATGCCGTTGTTTCTTAAAACAATTTTTTTTGATTTGGAAGGTTTGCCATTTATATAACCGAGATATTCTTCCATCTCATCATTACTAACCGGTTCATTGGGAAGAAATAAAGAAGTGTTCGTTATGTAAACTTCATTTAAAGCCATTCTAATTTAGTTTTAATAAAGCTGCTTTTTTCTTTTTTATATGATTTGATAAAAAAGGTTTAAAAACAAGCATGTTGATCACCCACACTAATGGTGCCGCAATAAACAGCGCAATTAAAAGATAATATTTGAATACAGCAAGCCAGGAACCTTTGTTTTGTTTTTTACTGATGAGCTTTGCCCAAAGCTTAAACATAATTCCGGCCTTACCTTCAATAAACATCAAATGATATTTCGGATCAACCGCTTTTACTTTTATAAATTCTTCCTGCAATCCATTCCACTCATTTTTTTCGAGATAAGGTAAAACAAGCTTGCCAATATTTTTTGTGTTTTCAATGTCTGCCTCCGCAACACCGGGCAATGGGAAAAACCTGAGATAACGATCTTTTCTTGCTGTCAACATCCAATGAAAAATAGTAAATATGCTTACAAGATTTAAATGACGATCATACAATGCAACTGTTCCAACATGCCTGGCCTGCGCATCTTTCAGCATCGGCTTTATTTTTTCGAAAGCATTCACCCACATATTTCTCACACCTGTAATGGTAATAACAGGCGTATTTTTTAAAACACTTTTAAATACTGAATTATGTATTAAAGAATTAAAAGGAATGCTTGGCGATAAGAACCATGGCTGATAACCGAGAATAATTAAATCGTAAGAAGATTCTTTTAATTGAAAGGATTCAAGTTCATGCGTAACACTTAAAACGCAATCAGGCATTACACTGAAAAACCTTTTTGTTGTCCATGGAAAAGCAAAATCATTTTTAAGTTTTACCTGTACTTTCTCAACATTAAAGCCTGCATTAATCAAGGGCTCACAAAAATTATCAATGATTTGTTTTAGCTGACCTGATTGTGAATAATAAATAGCTAATATCTTTTTCATGCTGATGTTTAAGATTGAAAATCTTCCGGCTTTAATGCTTTTGAAGTCTGGCTGTATTTGATTAATATTTTTTGAACATCAGGCGAAAGTTGTTTGTAATTTTTTTTAATGAAGGCTGCATCAGTTGCAATCCTGCTGTTGTATTTAACCACTTTAGGTGCATGTTCCTGGATGATCAATCTCAAAAACCGATACTCTACATTCGATGAATCTGTATTGATAACTGTTTCAAGTTTTGTTGCACCTTTCTTAAAATTGTCCATTTTTTCTTTGGGAACTTTTAATAAGCCGGCTTTCTTCATTAGCAAAGCACCTTTAAATGCATCTTTATCTTTTAAAGAAGAGGCATCAATTTTAGAAAGCTCTTTATCTATTTCGCTGGCAGTCCCGGATTTAAGCATGGTATAAAAATCTGTTTTATCAAACTCCTGTGAAGTATGGTAAATATTTTTTGAATGCTTAAAAAAAGTTGCTAATATTAAAACAAATAAAAAAGTCTTCATGCTGTAAACGGGCAAATTTAAAGTATTAATGATGATGTATAATTAAGCACGTTTAGTCATAGTTTGTTAAACATACTGCGTTACATAAATCCTTTTAGGTGTATTGTTTTTTAAAGCAGTAAATTTTTAATAAATAGAAGTTAGATTTGTTGCACTGCAACTTTAAGCGTGCAATTACGATACTTTGTCAAAGATCACTCCACAATTCAGCGGTTTATGGGCCATTATACTTGGCGGATCAAGCGGCTTTGGTTTTGCAGCTGTTAAAAAACTCGCACAGCATGGAATGAACATTGCTGTTCTTTACCGCGAAATATCTGCTTTTGAAAAATCGATTTTGGTTGAGTTTAAAGAAATTGAAGAAGACAATAACGTTCAAATACTTTCATATAACATTAATGCGCTTGATGAGGAAGGGAGAGCAAAGTTCGTTCAGCAATTTTCTTCATCAGTTAAGCAAAAAAACTGTGTGCGCTTATTATTGCATTCTATTGCGCGTGGAAATCTTAAACCACTGCTTTCAACACCGAAAAAAGAAAACATTCATCTTACAACAGACGATATTCAACTTACAACTTATGCAATGTCCAACAGCATTATTGATTGGGCAAGGTTGCTTTTAGAACAGGAACTTTTTTATTCAGATGCAAGAATTATTGGCTTAACCAGCGAAGGCGCCAATAAATATTGGGAAGGTTATGCCGCAGTATCAATAGCCAAAGCCTCACTTAAAAGCATTGCAACCTATATGGCTGTTGAGTTTGGCAAGTACGGAATAAAAACAAATCTGATACAGGCAGGCATTACTGAAACGCCTTCTTTAAAAAGAATTCCAGACAGTAAAACGTTAGTAGATTTTGCAACATCTCTGAATCCTTTAGGCAGAATTACAAAACCGGAAGATGTTGCCAATGTTATTTACCTCTTGTGTACCGATGAAGCTTCATGGATAAATGGCTCGTTGATTCATGTTGATGGAGGCGAGCATTGCCGCTGATTTTATATTTGCAACAATGTATAAAGAAATATTAGAGCTGCTTCCTTATAAGTCTTCATTTCGTTTTGTTGATGAAATAATATCATTGGATGAAAATGGTGTTACCGGTAATTACACTTTAAAGAAAGATGCTTTTTTTTATGAGGATCATTTTCCCGGAAATCCTGTAACGCCAGGTGTAATTATTACCGAAATTATGGCGCAGATAGGGTTGGTGGTTTTAGGTATCTTTCTTGCATTACATTTAGAACAAAAGATAAATGTGGACGAGGATGAAAAAGTCTTTCCTTTATTTACGTCAACCGAAGTATCATTTTTTAAAATGGTATTACCCGGAGAAAAAGTTATTGTAATTTCTAAAAAACAATATTTTCGTTTTAATAAGCTTAAATGTTATATAGAAATAATGAATGAAGCGGGTGAATTGGTGGCAAGAGGTATGTTTTCAGGTATTATTAAGCCATTTTCACAAAACAAAAAATCCCTATGAGCAGGCGTGTTGTAGTTACGGGCATGGGTGTAGTGGCGCCGAACGGAGTTGGTATTCCAGCCTTTTTGCATGCAATACAAAATGGAATTTCCGGTATAAAGTTTATTCCCCTTGCCAGGGAGTTACATTTCAATTGCCAGGTTTGTGGTGTACCGGATTTCGATTTCAGCCATTTAAAAGATTATCTTTCTGAAGTTACATTTTATGGTTTGAAAGGCAGCACTATTGGTTATGCTATTAAAGCGGCTGCCGATGCATGGATCGATGCGGGCAACACATTATATGACGGTAAAATTCACTGGGAGACCGGGTGTGTTTTTGGAAATAGCATTGCCGATACCGAAGCTATGAAACGCATTATTGCGTTGGTAGATTCAAGGCAATCAAGAAAACTTGGTTCCAGAATGGTTGAGCAGCTGATGAACAGTGGTTCTACCGCATATATTACAGGCTTGCTGGGATTGGGTAATCGCATTATTACAAATTCTTCTGCCTGCGCTACAGGTTCACAAGCTGTTTTAATGGGGTACGAATACATTAAACATGGAATGGCAAAACGTATGCTCGTAGGAAGCAATGAATATATAGATAATTATATTTTTGGCGCGTTCGATGCTATGCGTATTCTGTCAAGAAAATTTAATGACACACCGGAAAAAGCTTCACGACCAATGAGCGCAACTGCAGGCGGCTTTGTTCCAGGTTCAGGTGCAGGCGCTTTGGTGTTGGAAGACCTTGAATTTGCACAGGCAAGAAATGCTACCATTTATGCAGAAGTTTTGGGTGGCGCTACCAATTCAGGCGCACAGCAGGGAACGGGTTCAATGACTTCGCCAAATGCTGAGGGAGTTGTACATTGCATTACAGATGCTTTAAAAAACGCTAACGTTGCGCCAGAAGATATAGATCTTATAAGCGGCCACTTAACAGCAACGATTGCTGATAAAACGGAAATTGAAAACTGGTCTGAAGCCCTGGGTAGAAAAGAAGAAAACTTTCCCATGACAAATTCTGTAAAATCTATGATTGGGCATTGCCTCAGCGCTGCCGGCTCAATTGAAATTGTTGCTGTAATATTGCAGCTTTTGCATCAATTCGTACACCCAAATATAAACCTGGAAGATCCTAATCCTGCAATTACAAACATTGCAGATGTTAGTTGTTTCCCGGTGAAAAGGACGGATAGAGATTTAAATATTGTGGCAAAAGCTAATTTTGGTTTTGGCGATGTGAATGCGTGCGTAATTTTTTCTAAATACAAAAGATAATGAGCAGACAAGAAATTTTAGAGGGTTTAAAATCGGTTTTGGCGCCTTATACAATGGATAAAGAAGCCCTAAACTCTATAAATGATGAGACAGAATTTATTAAAGATCTAAAAATAAATTCTGCAAACCTGATAGATATTATTATTGATGCAGAAGAAAGATATGAAATTGAAATAGATCCGGATTCTGCTGAAAAAATTCACAATGCAGGCAGCTGTATTGATATCATTCTTGAAAAAATGAAAGAAAAAGCTTGAGGAGTATTGGTAACGATATTGTGGCATTAGCACTTACAAGCGCTGAACGTACCCGGAAGGAAAAATTCTTTTCAAAAATTATTTGTAAACAAGAGATTGAACTTTTCAAAAGCATTGATTCATCGTCCCTTTCATTTGAGAATTTTGTTTGGCTTGCATGGAGCATAAAAGAATCGGTTTATAAATTTTGTAGTCGTAACAATTCATCTTTGCTCTTTTCTCCAACCAAAATATTTATTAATTCAATTCAGCTACCCGCGAAAAAAAATATTCCGATAGGCAGAGAGATGGAAAGCGGATCTTTAGATAGAGCAATAAGCTATTGTTGTGAAGTTAGTTTTCAAGGCAGCAAATATTTCACTCAGTCTATAATAAATAATGAGTTAATATTTTCTGTTTGCAACAATAAAAACGATTTCGACAATATTTGCTGGGGAATTAAAAACATACATGATGACAGATATGAAAATCAATCAGCAAGTGTGAGATTATTTACTTTAAATAAATTACAGGATTTGTTTAAACATTCTGATCTTAAAATAGAAAAAAAAACAGCCGGTTATCCTGTGATCAAACAGCGACCAAATATTCCACTTTCCTTCACGCATCATGGTTGTTTTGTCGGCTATGCATTTGCTTTAAATTCCAACGAATAAAAAGATCCCGCATAATATTCAAATCATGCGGGATCACTAATTGCCTTTTAAGCTTATTTGCTTATTAAGCCTGCAAAATATTTTACTGTTCTTACCAGTTGGCTTACGTAACTCATTTCATTATCGTACCAGCTAACCGTTTTAACCAATTGTTGTTCGCCTACTGACAATACTTTGGTTTGTGTTGCATCGAACAGAGAACCGAAATGCATGCCGATAATATCGCTGCTCACAATTTCATCTGTTGTATAACCAAAGCTTTCGTTTGAAGCTTCTTTCATTGAGGCATTTATTTCATCTACGGTAACTTTTTTATTCAGAAGAGTGGTAAGCTCGGTCAATGATCCTGTTAATGTTGGAACACGTTGAGCTGTACCGTCTAATTTTCCTTTGATACTTGGAATAACAAGACCGATCGCTTTTGCAGCGCCTGTGCTGTTCGGAACAATATTCTGTGCAGCAGCCCTTGCTCTTCTCAAATCACCTTTTGGATGAGGAGCATCCTGTGTGTTCTGGTCGTTGGTGTAAGCATGCACGGTTGTCATTAAACCCATAACAATCCCGTATTTATCATCCAGTACTTTTGCCATAGGAGCCAGGCAATTGGTTGTGCAGGATGCGCAGCTTATGATTGTTTCAGAACCATCAAGCGTATCGTGGTTCACATTAAATACTATGGTTTTAAGATCGCCGGTTGCGGGTGCAGAAATTACAACGCGTTTTGCACCGGCCTTTAAATGCGCTTCCGCTTTTACCTTGTCGGTAAAGAATCCTGTACATTCCAATACTACATCTACATCATGATCGCCCCATGGAATTTGCGCAGGATCTTTCTGCGCATATATTTTTATTTCATTTCCTTCCACTGTAATGGAATTATCTGAAAACGTAACTTCTTTGCCAAATCTTCCCTGTGCGCTATCATATTTCAACAGATGAGCCAATACTTTCGGACTGGTTAAATCGTTGATCGCAACTATCTCAATACCTTCCATATGATATATCTGACGGTAAACAAGCCTTCCTATGCGGCCAAATCCATTTATTGCAACTTTAACTGTGCTCATAACAATTTTGTTTTTTTGAGACCGCAAATTTACAGGATTATCTTAACTGTTAATAGTGTTTTTTCATATGTAAACCTCATTTGCGGCATATTATCTTCGCAATATGAAGATGCGCAATGATGATACAAGAAGGATTACGGAAATCAAGCAATATCTTCTCGATCCGCTGATAAGTTTTAAATTACATGAATATGCTATTAAGCATATACTGGATGCGGTTGCGGTTTTAGCACCATATCCTGAAGCAGAAAACGTAAGGAATTATTTGTCTGATCTTCAACAACAACTTGAAAAAAACAGCATACTTCAGGAAGAAATACGAAACAAATTAAAGCAGGCTGGTATGCAGATAAGCAGGTTAACAAATAAATGATCTTTTATCTGCCATCATCCTAATTTGTAAATTTTTTGAGCAAAGGTCAGACTCATTTGTTCGGTATTTCCTCGATATAACGGCTAATAATCCGTCAAAATAAGCTACAGGTAAACAGGAGACAGGCAATTAATGAATCAAATGATCAATACAGCCTGCAGTTATACATCTATCATTTCTTAATAGACCGA
>JABDAV010000107.1 GCA_013289015.1 Bacteroidota bacterium
GGCAATGCTTGATTGCGAACAGGGTGGCATGAATGAAGCATTGGCAAATATGTATGCATTAACAGGCAATAGAAAATATTTAGAACTTTCTTATAAATTCGATCATAAAAAAATATTGGACCCGCTTGCTGATGGTGAAGATATTTTGCCTGGCAAACATGCCAATACACAAATACCAAAAGTTATTGGTGCGATACGGCAATATGAATTAACCGGTAATGAAAAAGAAGAAAAGACTGCTGATTTTTTTTGGCAAACAGTTGTTGATCACCATTCCTATGTTATTGGTGGCAACAGCAATTTTGAACATTTTGATGAGCCGGATAAGCTCTCCGGTAATCTCAGCGATAACACAACTGAAACGTGCAACAGTTATAACATGCTGAAGTTAACGCGGCATTTGTTTGCATTGAATGCTGATGCGCATTACATGGATTATTATGAACGCACTTTATATAATCATATACTCGCTTCTATTAATCCTGAAACCGGTATGACCTGTTATTATGTACCACTTGCTTCAGACGGCATGAAAACCTATGCAACGCCAACTGAATCTTTCTGGTGTTGTACCGGAACGGGTATGGAAAATCATGTAAAATATGGGAACACTATTTATGCAAAAGGCAATGACGGCAGTTTGTATATTAATTTGTTTATTCCATCAACGCTTAGCTGGAAAGAACGCAACATGCAAATAACAATGAAGACTTCCTTGCCGGTATCGGATACTGTTTCAATACAAATCAATGGCGACAATAAAGCGGCTAATTTTCCTTTGCGTATACGTTATCCTTATTGGGCAACCAACGGAATAGCTGTTGTAGTGAATGGCAAGAAAACAATAGTTGATGCTAAACCCGGAAGTTATTTTGTATTAAATAATAGTTGGAAAGCCGGTGATAAGATAGATATAATTATGCCGATGAGCATACATGAAGAAGCCATGCCGGATAATAAAAACCGCATTGCAATATTGTATGGGCCTGTGGTGTTATGTGGTGAATTAGCAAAGCAGAAAACAGAGCAAATGAATATTCCTGTTTTTGTTTCTGATAAAGAAAATATTGATGAAAATATACAACGTGTAAACAATGTAAAAACATTAGAATTTAGAACTACTTCAACCAATGATAAAAAGGATGTTACATTGATTCCTTTTTATGAAATGTATGATCGCCATTATATTGTTTACTGGGATAAATTCACTACAGATGCATGGGCGCAGAAAAAGAAAGAATATGAAGCCGAGTTAGAGCGACAGGAAGAAATTAAAGCGCGTACAGTTGATATAATGCGCATTGGTGAAATGCAGCCTGAACGGGATCATAATTTACAGGGAGACAATACCAATACCGGTGAAGCATTCAATCGAAAATGGCGTGATGCAACAAATGGTGGCTGGTTTTCTTTTACACTAAATACACAGGGCTATTCAAAATTACAGCTCGTTTGTAATTATTGGGGCAGTGATGCAGGCAATCGCAATTTTGATATTCTTGTTGATGGCGTAAAAATTGCAGGTCAGCAATTGGAAAGAGAGAAGCCAAATGAGTTTTTTGATGCAACCTATAATATACCTGGAGAATTGGTAAAAGATAAAAAAACTGTTACGATAAAATTCCAGGCAAAGCCAGGCAATACTGCAGGCGGATTATTTGGCTGCAGTTTATTAAAATCTGAATGATAAAGAATGTTTAGATGAAATTTATATCAACTAACATCATTACCTAATCTATAGCATGAAAAAAATTATTGTTGTTTTTATCTCAATGCTTGCGCTTACATCAATACGCGCACAGGATGTAATTAAAGGAACGTATGCAATCAGGAACATGCAAACAGGAATGGTGTTGCGTATTAAAGATGCAAACAGTAAAGATGGAACGCCGATCGTTGCATATGAGCCTGTTAACTGGAAATGTGTGACCTGGAATTTTAAACATGTAGGTGGACAAACGTATCAACTCCAAAATATTTTTAGCGGAAAAACGCTACAGCCGTTAAATGCAAATGTCGCTGAAGGCAATGCGTTGGAAGAACAACCAATAAATAACACCGATGTGCAGCAATATGAATTTATTCCTGTTGAGAAAAATATCTATCTCATAAAAATAAAAGGCGAAGATCTATACATCACACCGGCTGATAAAGATGGTAAAGTAAATTCACAAATAATTCTTGCAAAGAAAGAGGGAACAAAATTACAGCAGTGGACGATCTATGAACAACATCCTACAATGTAACTGATGAAGCAAATTTTATATAGCGTTTGTTTATTTATTTCAATTATTACAAATGCGCAGAGCTTTGTAAATACTTCTGCATACGATAAAAAAAGTGAAACAACACTTGCAGTAACAGACAGTATTATTTCAATAAGCTGGCCAACGGGTAATAATACTTATTCAAAATTGTTACTCGATCTTTCAGCTCATAAACCTTTATTTAAAGCTGTTTCATGCGGCACTAAAACGTCGCTCATTGACATCGCCAACAATATTGATCCTGCATTTATTTTAACTGTTGGCAAACGTGATCTTGTTTCGCAAAACGGATGGAATATTTTTTTTGATAAAGTTCCGTTGAAGCCTCATCAATCTTATGTAGTAAATCTTTCCAAAGACAGTGCCGCTGTTATTACTGAAGGAGCACATACTATTGTCAGAATTTATAATATGCAGGCTGCTTCTTTCAGCGGCGCTTTAGAGATTACATTGTATAACAGAAGCCCTTTGTTTAATATAGCTGCAGTGCTTTCCACCAACATTGATTCAACGGCTATTTTGTATGACGCAGGTTTAACAAGTAAAACAGATAACTGGAACAATATTGATTGGTTCGATACAGGCAATCATTTCATCCAGGTTCCTTTTAATAGTAATGATACAGCAAAGAATGCTGAAGTAAAATACAGAACTATTGCCGCAGAAAATGCAGACGGAAGTATTGCTGTGTTTCCTGCACCGCATCAATATTTTTATCCATTGGATGAAGCATTCAATTTAAAATTTTCATGGTATGGAAATAACTACCGCAACATGTTTGATGGTTATGGAATCGGCATACGGCAGGAGCCACAAGGTGATAAACGTTTTGTGCCCTGGTTTAATGCGCCGCCGGGTACAAAACAACGTTTGAGTTTCTTTTGTTTGATAAGTGCAAACAATGCAATGCAAAATTTAAATACTGTAAAAAAGTTTACGCATGATGACTATTATGTTGCATTGCCTGGTTATAAAACCATGTGCAGCCATTTTCATAATGAGTTTATCATGAAGGTTGTACTGGCAGGCAAACCCATTCCTGAACATCCAAATTTTGTAAATGTATTTAAGAACACCGGTGTTGATATTGTTCACCTTGCAGAGTTTCATTATACAGCGCATCCGAAAGGGCCTGATAGTACAAGATTGAATGAATTGAATGCTTTGTTCACACAATGCCGAAGATTATCTGATGATTCATTTTTATTATTGCCTGGTGAAGAACCGAATGAATTTTTCGGCGGCCATTGGCTGGCATTTTTTCCAAAACCTGTTTACTGGATCATGTCGCGCAATACAGGTGTGCCTTTTGAAGAAACAACACAACAATATGGAAAGGTGTATCATGTTGGCGATACAACTGATATGTTCAACTTATTAAAACACGAAAATGGATTAGCATGGACGGCGCATTCGCGCACAAAAGGTTCTGTTGGTTATCCCGACAATTATAAAAATACTTCCTTCTTTACCTCAGATCATTTTTTAGGCGCTGCGTGGAAAGCAATGCCGGCTGATCTTTCACAACCGCGATTAGGCAAACGTGTATTTGATCTGATGGATGATATGAATAACTGGGGTTTAAAAAAACATGTGCTTGGTGAAGCTGATCTTTTTTCTATTGAGCCGGAAAATGAAATGTACGCACACTTGAACGTGAACTACCTGCAGTTAAAAACATTGCCAAAGTTTGATGATGGCTGGCAGCCTGTTTTAGATGTATTGCAGCAAGGGAAATTCTTTACAACAACCGGTGAAATATTAATTCCATCTTTTACGGTGAATGGAAAAACAACAAGCGAAGCTGCACAGCTTGATGCAAATGGTAATGCAAAGATTAATATGCATTTAAACTGGACGTTTCCTTTACAATATGTTGAAATAATTTCAGGTGATGGAGAATATGTTTATCGCGATAGCATCAGCTTGAATAACACGGCTGCTTTTGGTGATAAAGATTTTTCATTCAACATTAATTTGAAAAACAAAAAATGGGTGCGTGCAGAAGTTTGGGATGTTGCTGTGAATGGTGCGTTTACGCAGACGGTATGGTTAAAATAACGTGAGTTCGGTTTAAGCCTGAAAGGCTTAATATAAATAGCCTTCGATGTAATCGGAGGATAAAATCGTGATTAATCAATTGAACCCTTGCAGGGTTCAATGTTGTTTATCCATTTTTTACCCCGCAATCCTTGCGGGGTTATTCAAATTAAATCCTTCCAGGATTACTTTATACTTAACCCGAACTCACGTTAAAATAAGATTGTAATTGCCACGAATACACGAATAATAAAAAAAGCTGCTCAACGATATCGATACAAGTGTTGCGATCCCGCATCAAGCGTAGAACGATGCCATAAGTTCATTAGCTCGTTACCACAAAAAATAAAATTGATTTTGTCAATCTGAAGGAAACTGGAAGTTAGGTACACCTTAACTGCTTGAGCTTCTTAGTATTGGTTGGCGCCAACCGATAGAAGATAATATACTTAACTTTTCACTACTTCAGCTTTTTCCGCAACCAGGCTCTTACCGGTTCATCGTACAACTTTAAACTTGCATAAGCCAACATTATAGCTCCCGAAAACGTGAGCAGGGCATAGGGCCAGGCCTGCCATAATGTGATGCCGCTGTGATTGCTTACCCACGCCACGTAAAAATAGACAAGCACATAATGCGTCATGTATAAAGGATAGGAAAGATCGCCGAGGAACTTACAAATTTTTTCTTCCGTTTGATGATGCACTACACCGCTGGCGCCGATATATACAATTAGCGGAAAGACAATAATAATGCAAAACGCTTCGTACAAACCATTCATCCAGAGATGTTCGGCACCGCCTATTCTTGGCATCAACAAGACAGCCGCAACCAGCAGGCTACACCATAAGAAAGCATTTTTGATGTGAACTGGCTTTGCTACCCGCGATAAAAGCAAACCGGCAAAAAATGGGAATATCGTACGCGTTATTCCAATGCGCATTTGTTCGGCATTAAGTGTCCAGCCACCGGTAACGTCTCCGTTGGGATTGGTAACAGCAAAATGCAAAAGCACTGCACCTGCCAGTACTACAAAACAAGCCAATGCTTTATTAGATAATTTCCTTAAACCCAGCGCGTAGAGAATATTGGCTATATACTCGAAAAATAATGACCAGCCAACACTATTGAGCGGATGCATTTCCTGCCAGCCGCGTATATCCATAGAAAGCGGTATGGGTAAAATCGTGCATCCTATCAGCCAAACGATAATCAGCCTCCATACAGGAACTGTATGAATAAGCGGCCATATAGTTGAGTCGGTAAAGTAAAAGGTGATGGCGCCGAGCGTCATGCCCAATACAACGAGTGGTTGCAGCCGTTCTAACCGGCGCCGGAGAAAGCCGCCGATGGTTAATTTGCCCCATCTGTCGTCGTACGCATAACCAATTACAAAGCCGGACAGGAGAAAGAAAAAATCAACTGCCAGATAACCATGGTTTACAACATTGTTAAGGTGGCTGCTGGAAAGCGGTTCGGCAAGGTGAAAGCATACCACGATAATAGCTGCTACACCCCGAAGTCCATCTAATATTTGATAATGCGGCTTTGTGCCAAGTTTGTTATTGTCCATTCTTTAATTCGTTATGGCTGTCGAGCTGCAATGATATTCAATCAACATGGCATTAGCGTGACTGCTTATTTCATTCTTTCCTCATTTTGTATCTTTTTATGTTAAGCATCGTTTCGCTTAAGCGGACGATGCGTTGTTGTTGCAGGAGACGATGGACAGAAAAAGGATATAAGCATGCATTACCAATTGATTTGCCATAGGTATGTATGCCTTTATCACAGGATTTAAGCAGCCTTAAGTAAGCTATAGATAAGCTATAGAGAAATAAACTTCTTACACAAAAGAGGAAAATTCTTATAAGCTAAATAGCAAAGGTCAAGCTTGAGCAACTGTTGATGCCTGCAAAATTGCTGATGATTTAATTGTCGAGCCAGCCTATTGCAAACGTATGTGTTGTGTATTCGCCTTTGTCAACTCTTTCTTCTGAAAATTGAATTACAAAAGTTAAATAAAAATAATAGTTGCCCTATAACCAACAGAAATGTCGTAATGGAAATAAATATGTTTTGTCCATAAAATGCATTGAAAGTCCGTGAACCAGTGTAGTCGTAATAACGGCGTGGCATACCCAAAGGTTGAATATACTGCATCGGCAATAGAAGAAAACTTGCGCTTAAAAATGTAATCCAGAAATGAATATAGCCCAGAGTATTATTCATTTGTCTTGTGAATATTTTAGAAAACCAGTGATAGGTCGCTGCAAAAATTGCAAACCCTATAGAGACAAAAAAAAGTGGATAAGAATATGATACCACAAAATATGTGTCATGCAAATGAATGTCTATAGCGGAGTTTCCATAAGAAATTTGTAGTATACAAATTAAAATGAAATAGCTAAATAAAGCAATTGCAAAAAGTACATCAGATGTAAAACTGATATACTTTTTAAAAGTCTTAATAAGTAGCCGGGAAATAAAAATAGTCATTATCAAAATGAAAGGCGTTATAATAACTGCTAAAAAAGGATTTAAACCAGCAACGAATTGGAAATGTATCCAAACTATACTTAATGGAATAAAAGTTAATAGTGCCGATAAAAATATGATAATGAAAATTTTTCTCACAAGCTGTAGTTTATCCTGTTACGAAGTTTGTCCAAGGTGATGCACAACATGCTAATTTATGCTATTAAACGAAAAATAACAGCGCTCAAAATCAACATCTTAATATTATATGTTTTCAATTGTCGTTAGGAGAATCTCCTCCCGGCACTTTCTATAAAACCAACCCGAAAAACAATTATGCACTATAACATTGAAACCATCGCCGCCATGAAAAATGTTGTACAGGGAGTGACACAACCGTAAATAATCGGAGTTCATTAGCCGGTTAAAAAATATTCAAACAACTTTTGAAACTAATTCTCTATCTTAATATTCGCCAGCACATAGTTGGCGATCTTTCTGCCCTCGGTAAGTCCGTTTACAATTGCAGCATTGTAATGAATGCCGCCATAAAAACGGCTGGCAGCAGCTTCTTCTGAAGCTTGTATGAACGATTTAAAACTGCGCGGCTGAACATTAAATTCAACTTCTGTAGAGTCTGTGTAAGAAAAATTATCGCCGAAAATTTTGGTAAGCACAACGGCTGCTGATGAAGATATAACGCTGTGCCCGCTTGTGTATTCAGGAAACGGCGGCGTTTGCAATAAAGGCATCCAGCTTTGATCAATATAATTGTTGATATACGTTTCAGGGCGAATAACTATGCTGCGGTATTTTTCATCCCAGCAACTTATGATGGCGTCTGCAATAGTAACAGCAACACAGGCGTACGCTTCCGTAGTTTTTGCAACATCTGCATGTGTTTGTTTGCAGGCAAGTGCAGTAATATTTATCCAATGGCCGCCGGGAGAAATTTTCTTTGTTGCAAACATTACATGACCGTCAACATTCAATTTGTAAGGATTGCAATCCCAAAAGTTTGCAATCCATTTTTGTTCATCAGTTAAGTTGTTGCCTTTATCATAAACAGCCTTCGCCTGTTTATAAAATTCGCTTGTTGTATCAGTTGAAAAAGGTATTGCCGGTTCAGGCTTAAATTTTTTTACACTGTCAAGCACAAAGGTTCGCATGCGTCCCCAGTAAGGTTCTATAGCCTGTATGTATGCGGGTGGTGTTGGTTTCCATGTAATAGAATCATCCAGCACTGCAAACTTTCCCATGGCACGTGTTTCTTTATAATTGTCTTTTGCAGCCCATGCAAGAATTGCGGCTGCTATTTGTTTTCCATAAGATAATGAGCTGTCGTAAACTGCTTGTGGTATGCCGCTGTTTTTATATTCCTGTAATAATTTGTTGTGAAAATTTTTGATGGTGTCTTCAGATATGATCAATGCCTCAGCTACCAATAATATAGCATGTGTTGCTGATAAACCTTCGCTGTATTGTTTGGATGCGTCAGGCTTGGGTAAAGTATTTAAGCCGTGTAACTGGCCAGCAAAAGAATTATAATTTTTGTTGGATGCGGTGGCTGCTTCATATCCTGCAATACTTATATAAGCATAAATGCGGCTTGCAACAGGCGGCGAATAAATATCATGCACCATAACATCCGTTACTTCTTTCATCGTGCGATGAATGTATGATGGATCTTCAGTAATATTTCTCCAATCGATGTTTGCCTTTGATAAATATGGGGAACAGCATAGTACGATTATAACAGCAAAAACAAGTCGTTTCATTATCACACAAAAATAATGTTCTGATGCTAATCTTTTTTCGACATATCAATATACTTTTTCAGTGTTTCAATTTCTGTTGCATCATATGCTGTAAAATCTCCGTGATATAAATCATGTTGCCATACCTGCGGATCAGGATCGCCGGGACGATGGCCCCAGGGCAGATCAGTTTGTGTTTTCCCATTCACCAAACCCCATAACATGCAGCCAACCTTTTCATCATAAAAAACAGAAAGATTGCTTGCAATAGTAGAGCCGTTTGGCCTGTTCATCCATTCTGTATTGATGACGGGCCGGTTATATTTTTTTAATTCATTTATCTGTGCCAGCAAAGCTTCTTTATTACCATAATTATGAAAGCTGATAATGTCGGAAGCTGCAAAGACTATATCGTTTAATTTTTTATTTCCATTCCATACATCAATGCTCACCGGTTGCGATGGATTAACTGACCGCGCCGCTGCAACAACCTGCTTAAGTAATGGCAATGTCATATTACCCAACCCTCCATTGGTTGGTTCATTATACAGATCCCAGAATAATATACGCGGATCATTTTTAAATTTTCCTATTACTGCCTGTACATAAGCAGTAAGCCTCGGATAAGTTGTTGAATCCACTACCATGCTATGTCCCGGGCTTGGTGACCATGCCCATGCATACCAACCCTTTAAAGGTTCAGGCTGTTTGCCAACATGCGGATCGGAGTTAATGCCAAATACGCAATCATCAAACAATGCAGGCACAAATTTTATGTGATGCTTATCGCAGATGGCCATAAATACATCAAGCGTTTTTAAAAAATAAGCTGAATCATCTGCAAACACTGCATACTGCAAAACAGCGCGCAAAACATTCATGCCTGATTGTTGAGCCAATGCCAATTCTTTATCAATAGCAGCAGCATCAAAGCTTGTTTTATCCCACATAGCAGTATAGTTAATAGCATATGCAGGAATATAATTAAAGCCACAACGCCATGGTTGTTTTTTGTACCAGTTATTTGCTTTTTGTTCGCTCCAGCGTAATGTGCTATCCTGCGCGTTTAGTGTTATTGAGCTGACTGATAAGAAAATAAAAAGAAAAATAGAAAACGATTTTTGCATAACAATTTTTAATAGTTACATACAATAGAAGAGATTATTTGTTTGCGATCTTCAAAGTCTCCCTTTAGGGAGATTTAGAGGGTTAGCGGATTCAATTTTGAAGCTGCCAATTCACCCGGTTGTAAACCATCAAGCCAACGGTTTCTGTCAGCTTCCTGGTGTTCATTTATTGGATTTGTTACAGTAGCACCATCAGCAAAATAAATGATGGTCATTACTTCCCTTGTTGTAGAAGAATTGTTACCGGGCGCTGTATGCAATGTCCATCCGTAATGCCAGGTTGCATCGCCGGCGTTCATTGTTTTAGCTCTTGTAATTTCATAGCCCTGTGATTTTATATAATCATTCAGCTCTGTTTCTGATTCATCTGAAATTGCAATGTTTTTTACAGAACCATTTTTATGCGAACCTGACGCAAACGTAAGCATGCCCATATCTTCATTAATATCTATCAACGGCATCCACATGGTAACAGTATTATTGGTACTTAAAGGCCAGTAATATTCATCCTGGTGCCAGGGTGTAAATCCGCCGCCCGGTTCTTTGTACAAAGCCTGGTCGTGATACAAACGTACACGCTCAACACCAAGCAGATCAGCAGCAATTTTACCGGGAACTTACACATAGCGTCAATCATTTCAATGGCGAAAATTAATATTTAATATGTTGGGCAAACCAATTTGAGACAGTTATTAGAATAATTGAGACAAATTTCATAAGCGCTAACTTATCTTTTTTATAAGCAGCTTCATTAATCACATCCCTGTACACAGCTATTTCATCTGCATTCAGAATATTTTTTACCAGTGTGTGTCCGTTCTTTTGAAAGGCTTCTGTTTGTGCAGCATCAATACTGATGGTGTTGGTCAGTGATGGCAATTGTACATCGTTCATAGTTGTAATGTTTTGAGACATCAAAATAAAATCAATCATAGGAACTAAAAAATGCAGGAATTGGCTGATTTATGGATTATTTTGTTCGTTTATATTTACATCGAATGAAATAAAGTCAAAATTATCAATTAATGAAGGCTTCTTATGAATCGCTTAATCCCGGTAACCATTCTTTTCTCGTAAGAAAATTCAGTGAGAAAAAGTTTTCTGCACCTTATCATTTTCATCCGGAATATGAACTCACTTTTATTGTTAGAGGAAACGGCATACGTTATGTTGGGTCGCACATGCAGAATTATTTTTCGGGCGACCTGGTTTTGCTTGGATCAAATTTGCCACATTGCTGGAAAACAGAAAATGAAACTGCGGGAAGATCAGAATCTATCGTAATACAATTTCGCGAAGATTGTATGGGTAAAGATTTTTTTAGTAAACCTGAGTTGCAACCAATCCGTTCGATGTTGAATAAAAGTAGTAACGGCATTTATTTTAAAGGCGATATTG
>JABDAV010000108.1 GCA_013289015.1 Bacteroidota bacterium
CATGAATAAAAGTATTACTGATATACGCAAAGATTATAGCCTCCTCACATTAAATGAAGCAGAAGCTGCGGCAGATGCCATTGAACAATTTTCCCGCTGGTGGAATGATGCACTGCGCGCTGAAATTTCAGAAGTGAATGCTATGACACTTGCTACTGCAACCAGCGATGGCAAACCTTCGGCAAGAATTGTTCTCCTGAAAAGCTTTGATAAAAACGGTTTTGTTTTTTTCACCAATTATGAAAGCCACAAAGGCAGGGAGCTTGAAGAAAATGCAAATGCGGCATTGGTTTTTTTCTGGAAAGAAATAGAGAGGCAGGTTCGCATTGAAGGCGCTGTTGAAAAAACTACTGCAGCAGAAAGTGATGCATATTTTTTTTCAAGGCCGGAAGGAAGCCGTATTGGCGCATGGTCATCGCCGCAAAGCAAAGTAATTGCAGACAGGCAAACACTTGAAACCAATGAGCTTTTATATAAAGAGAAATTTATAAACAGCATTCCCCGGCCTCCGCATTGGGGCGGTTACCGGGTTATGCCTTTAAGAATTGAGTTTTGGCAAGGCCGCAGTAATCGCTTACACGACCGTATCTTATATACCAAAACCAATGAAGGGAGTTGGAAGGTTGACCGTTTGGCCCCTTAATCTGCAAACACAAAAACAACTATTTTGATTCTTCGCTTGATTCTTCTTTTGATTCTTTTTTAGCCTTAACCGGTTTAGCAGGCCTGCTTTTTCCAAAAGAGCCTTTTGCTATTTTTCCTTTTTTTGTTTTCTTATCTCCTCTACCCATATTTTGTAATTAAAGTTATAAAACTAATTTATTAAGTATAATTTTTTAGAAAGAATTTTTCCGGATTATAATTTGGTAGCAAGTTCTTTACCTGCTTTAAAGCGGGCAACTTTTTTTGCTTTGATCTTAATGGTTGCTCCGGTTTGAGGGTTACGTCCGGTGCGGGCATTACGTTTTGAAACAGAGAAAGTACCAAAACCAACAAGCGTAACTTTATCGCCTGATTTTAATGCTTTGGTTACTGCATCGGTAAAAGAGTCAAGTGCAACGTTAGCTTGTGATTTACTTAGACCTGCGTCTTCAGCAATTTTTGCAACTAATTCAGCTTTGTTCATAGTAGTTTATTTTTGATAATTTAATAACAGCGACAAATGTATTTTCTTTTTGCAGTTGATAAAATAAATTTTCGCTTTATAAACATTATTATCACACTTCAAAGAAAATTTTTAAACCTCGTTTATTCTTTAATTACTTCAGCAAAAAAATTTTTATACAGTAATAAAAAGCCAACATTTTGAGTGAATACATCCATATAGGAAAACTTGCAGCTGCTCACGGACTGAGCGGAGAAATAATATTGAAACATGCTTTGGGAAAGCGAACAGATTTTAAAGGCACTGAGGCTATATTCATCGAAATAAACAGGGATGCATACATTCCTTACTTCCATGAAAATAGTAGTGTAAAAAACGATACTGAAACCATTATAAAACTTGAAGGCATTGATACAAAGGAAGCTGCCGTCAAACTTATTCAAAAAAAAATATGGCTTACTAAAAACGATTTTGAAAAACTGGTAAGTACGTCTGCACCGGTTAATTTAATTGATTTTATCATTTTGAACAAAGGGAAAAAACTGGGAACAGTTGAATCGGTAATTGAACAGCCGCAACAGGTATTGTTACAAACATCAATCAACAACAAAGAAGTATTGGTACCCGTAAATGAATCGACCTTAAAAAAAATAGACCGCAAAAAGAAAGAAGTACATGTAAGTTTACCCGATGGCTTACTTGAAATTTATTTGGGAGAAGGATGAAGATTTGAAATTGCTGATTAAGAAATTTTGAAATTGAATTACACTTATTACATCTGACATTTTACTTCTCACAACTCACTTCTTACATCACAACTGCATTTGCTTTTTCAAACTGCATACTGTGCAACTTTGCATAAAAGCCATTTAAAGCAAGCAATTCTTCGTGCGTACCCATTTCTTTTATCTCACCTTTATCTAATACAATTATTTTATCTGCTTTGCGAATGGTTGATAAACGATGTGCGATCACAATGGCAGTTCTTCCCATTATTAAAGTATCTATTGCTTTCTGAATGAGCAACTCGCTTTCCGAATCTATGGAAGAAGTGGCTTCATCTAATATAAGCACCGCGGGGTCGGATAATATGGCGCGTATGAATGAGATCAGTTGACGTTGACCAAGGCTTAAAGTATTGCCCCTTTCCATTACATTATAATCGTAATTGCCCGGAAGCTGCATTATAAAATCATGCACGCCTATCAGTTTTGCCGCTTCAATAACAGCTTCTCTTTTAATATCGCCGTCGTGCAGTGTTATGTTATCTATTACAGAACCTGAGAACAAAAACACATCCTGCAATACAACTGCAATATTTCGTCTTAAAATATCAAGATGGTATGTTTCAATGTTTACATCATCTAATTTTATTTCCCCTTTTTTTATTTGATACAAACGGTTCAGCAAACTGGTAATAGATGTTTTTCCACTGCCTGTATGCCCCACTATCGCAACCGTTTCGCCGGCTTCCACTTTAAACGAAATGTCTTTCAATACATAGTTCTCTTCATTGTAGGCAAACCAAACATGATCAAACTCCACTTTACCTTCGAGCCTTTCTGTGGGTGCATGCGCATTTGCAGCAGAAGGCGGTAATGCATCGGGATTATCGATCACTTTAAACACACGCTCTGCAGCTATAACACCCATTTGTATCACGTTGAACTTATCCGCTATCACGCGCAACGGCCTGAATATTTGATTGAGATAAAGTATGAAGGCAATTAATTCGCCGGCAAGATTTTCATTGCTTACAGGATTTGACGCGGCCTGGCCCGCAAGGTACCATACCAGCAAACCGGTTGAAACGGCCAACACAATTTCAACGATCGGGAAGAAAACAGAATATGCAAATATTGACCTGATGTTTGCATTGCGGTGATGCTTGTTTATTTTTTTAAACTTATCCATCTCCCTGTTCTCTGCCGCAAAAGCCTGCACAATCTGCATGCCTGTTATACGTTCCTGCACAAATGCATTTAACGCAGCTACTGCATTGCGCACCTGTATAAAACTTTTGTTTACGCTTTCTTTAAAATAATAAGTAGCGAGGATTAAAAGAGGAAATGGTATCAGCGCGATCAATGTAAGCCGCCAGTCTGTAATAAACATAAATACCAAAACAACAATTATTGAAAGCAGGTCGGCAAAGATGGGCACCAGTCCATCTGAAAAAATATCATTGATGCTTTCAATATCATTGATCGTTCTCGTAGTAAGCGTGCCGATCGGCGTTGTATCAAATTGTTTAAGATTGAGGCCAAGTATTTTTTTATATACCGCAGTACGCATATCACGTACAACGGTTTGCCCTAACCACGAAGTAATAAAGCTGAAATAAAACCGTGCAGCCGTTTCAATAAAAATAAAAACCACCTGGAATACGGTAACAGCAAGAATAAATTGCAATGCATTATTTAAATTACTATGCGGGAATAAGAATTGAATGATCCAGGGCGTATGTATGTTTTTACCGGTTGCCTTATCTATGGTAAGTTGAATAAAGAAAGGGCGGACAGGCGTAAAGAATGAAAGCACAACCGCCAATATGATGCTTACAATAAACCGCCAGCGATAAGGTTTTACAAAAGAAAAAACGCGCCTGAGAACCGAAAAATTAAAATACTTTTTTTCACTGCTGCCACTCATAATACGGCGCAAAGGTAAACAGTAAGCTTGTAATAATAAACCACCGGGTTGCGTTATACACAGGCTGTTCTTATTTTCATTTGTTATTGGCAAAGTATCTTACTTTGCATAAAACATTCAGGTTTGGAAACTAACTCGGTTATTATTACGGTAGTAGTGGCAGTGCTGATAACGGCAGGCATTGTTTACGTGATTGCTTCGCGTTCAAAATCAGATAAAGAAGACGAGTTCTCTCAAAAAAGAGGTGCAGCATCATTGTCGATGCAGTTACAGGCTTATGAACGGTTAGTAATACTGGTTGACCGCATGGCGTTGCCTCATTTAATAACAAGAGTAAACCAGCCCAATTCAACCGCAAGAGAAATGCAGTTGATGCTTACGCAAAACATCCGCTCAGAGTTTGAGTACAACATAACACAGCAGATATATGTTTCGTCTGAAGCCTGGAATGCTGTGAAAAATCTTAAAGAACAAAACCTTCTTATTATAAACCAGCTTGCCAATGTGCTGCCGCCAAACGCAACCGGTTTGGACCTGAATAAACTGTTGCTTGAATTTTTAATGAGTGATAAAAAAGGCACGCTTCATGAAGTTGTAAGTGAAGTCTTAAGCTTTGAAGCAAAGAAGCTCATAGAGCAACCTGACAGCATTTAATAAAATTTTTTATGGCTGAAGACATCGAACGGTTCACTGATAGTGAACTTGAAATAAAACCTGTTTACACAAAAAACGACACCGCTCATCTGTCGCTTGATGAAATGCCCGGCCAGCCTCCGTTCACACGCGGTATTCAACCCGATATGTACCGCGGTAAATTGTGGACGATGCGCCAATACGCAGGCTTCTCCACTGCAGAAGAAAGCAATAAACGCTATCATTATTTATTATCGCAGGGTGTAAATGGTTTAAGCGTTGCATTCGACCTTCCCACACAAATAGGTTATGACAGCGACCATGAACTGGCAGAAGGTGAAGTAGGAAAAGTAGGTGTTGCCATCAGCAGCATTTATGATATGCAGGATCTGTTCAAAGGCATCAAATTGCAGGATATCACCACCTCCATGACAATTAATGCAACAGGTTTTATATTGCTTGCCTTTTATGTTGCCATTGCAAAACAGCAAAATGCCGATCTTAAAAAAATATCAGGAACCATACAAAATGATATATTGAAAGAGTATGCTGCAAGAGGCACATACATCTATCCGCCCAAGCCCTCCATGCGCATCATTACAGATATTTTTGAATGGTGCAGCAAAGAGCTTCCTAAATGGAATACTATTTCCATTTCAGGTTATCATATCCGCGAAGCAGGCAGCACAGCCGTTCAGGAAATTGCTTTTACATTAAGCAACGGAAAAGCTTATGTAAAAGCGGCAATTGATAAAGAACTCGATATAAATGTATTCGGCAGGCGGCTTTCATTCTTTTTCAATGCACATAATAATTTGTTTGAAGAAGTTGCCAAGTTTCGCGCGGCAAGAAGAATGTGGGCAGCGATAATGAAACAACTCGGTGCAACAGACGTTAAAGCAATGATGCTGCGCTTTCATACGCAAACAGGTGGCAGCACGCTTACTGCACAGCAACCGCTGAATAATATTTCAAGAGTTACCATTCAAACGCTGGCGGCAGTTTTAGGCGGCACACAAAGCCTGCACACAAATGGTTACGATGAAGCATTGGGTTTACCAACAGAAGGAGCCGCACGCATAGCGTTGCGTACACAACAGATTGCAGCGTATGAAAGTGGTATAGCAGATACGGTTGATCCGTTGGGTGGAAGTTATTTTGTTGAATCGCTTACTGATGAAATAGAGAAAGCTGCATGGCAATTGATCGGCCAGGTAGATACAATGGGCGGAAGCATTGCTGCCATAGAACAAGGCTTTATTCAAAACGAAATTGCACGCAGCGCGTATGAATACCAGAGAAAAATTGAATCAAACGAAAAAATTATTGTTGGCGTAAATAAGTTCACCTCAGAAAAAGATGATAAAATTCCATTGCTTAGAATTGATGACAGCATAAGAAAAGTACAGATCGAAAAATTAAAAAACCTGAAAGCATCAAGAAACAATACCGATGTAAAAAAATGTTTGCAATACCTGCACGATAAAGCAGTTTCAAATGAAAACATCATGCCTGCAGTTATTGATGCAGTTGAACACTGCTGCACCCTCGGAGAAATTGCAGATGAATTACGAAAAGTTTTTGGTGAATATTAATTCAAATATTAACCTGCTGTTATCAATTCTCTTCACATCAATTATTGCTCTTTTTTATTTTTACAGATAAATAATTTTTCAAATGAAAAAACACCTTCTCATCAGCGCTGCATTTATTATATTGATTGGCTTGCAAACAAAAGCACAGGATTCAGTTAAACATTATGTTGGTATTAAAGCTGGTCTCAGTATACCAAATCTTACTTCGGGCGGTTCAGTCCAAAATGAACTTAACTCTGGTTACAGTTCAACTGTAGGGCCCAACTTTGCAGCGTTTTATGAATGTCTTGTTTCAAAAAAATTCTCCCTCTCAACACAGTTAGAATATTCTGCGCAGGGTGGACAGAAAAACGGTTTCCAGGCGCTTCCCACTCCCCCGGAACTTGAGCCCTACTTCACAGCGCAGCAAAGGCCTGTGCCTGATGTTGTATATGCTGACTTTGACAGTAAAGCAAAGATTGACTATCTCATGTTGAGTGAACTCGCTAAGTTTATCATGCCGTTCAATTCAAAATCGCCTTTCTCATTTTATCTTGAAGCAGGACCCTTTGCAGGACTATTGGTTTCTGCGCACCAGGTAACAAGTGGTAGCAGCGATATTTATGCTGATAAAGGCAAACAGGAAAACATAACAGAAATTACACAGCAAGGCCCGCAATCATTCGATAATACAACGGATATAAAAGATGATTTACATAAAGGCAATTTTGGTATTGAAGGCGATGCCGGCTTTGCACTTAAACTTCAAAACTCAAAAATATTTATTGAAGGGGGCGGTAATTATGGTTTTCTTAATATTCAGAAAGGAGAAGCAAATGGCAAGAATCATATCGGCGCAGGAACTGTAAGAGCGGGTTATGCATTTGGGATTAACTAACTCGCCTTCGTTATAATAAAATTAAAAGAGGTGTTCGTTTGAGCGCCTCTTTTTTGTAGCAGGCATTATCAATATTAAAAAAGAAACAAGCAATGTGTGTGCCTCTGCTTACTCTTTAACTCTGTGCGCACAAAAATTATTCGCACGGAGAACACCGGGACAACAAAGGTCTATGATATCATCAATTAGCTGCATGATTATTGCATGAATCATTATCTTTCAGAATTAATTGTTTGTCATGAAAAGATTGATGTTTTTATTTATTTCCGTATCCATTTTCAATTGCCTGCGCGCACAGCCTTCATTCATTACTGATAGCCTTGACAGCTACATTAACAGGGGCATGAAAGACTGGAACATTCCGGGTCTTGCCATTGTAATTATAAAAGATGGAAAAGTAGTGGTGATGAAAGGTTATGGTGTTCGCAACATTGAAACAAAAGAACCGGTTGATGAGAACACTCTTTTTATGATTGCCAGCAACAGCAAATTGTTTACAGCAACATCACTTGCACAACTGGAGTATGATAAAAAACTTTCGCTTGATGATAAGATAACAAAATACTTTCCATGGTACCAGGCCTACGATAGCAATACGACTAACCTTGTTACCATAAGAGATATGCTTGCGCACCATCTTGGAACTAAAACTTTCCAGGGAGATTTCACATTCTGGAATTCTTTATATTCGAGAGATTCTCTCATGTATAAAATGCGGTTACTAAACCCAATTGGCAATTTCAGGCAGCAATGGGGTTACTGTAATACATGTTTTTTAACTGCAGGCCAGGTTATACAACAGGTAACAGGTAAGCCTTGGGAAGTGTATGTATATGACAGTATAATGGAACCGCTGGGCATGACAGACACACATGCACTTGGCAACAATATGGAACAAATGCCTGATGCTGCGGCGCCGTACACCAATTCTTTTTATAAAGATCTCCAGGCTTTGCCTTATGATAACGTAGATAATCTTGCACCGGCAGGCGCTATTGTAAGCAGCGTAAATGATATATCCAAATGGCTTATGATGCAGCTGGACAGCGGCCGGTACCAGGGCAAACAAATTGTTCCCTGGCGCGCTATACAACGCACAAGAGATATGAATACTGTTATAAGCAGCCGTAAAAACCCCGTGCTGCCTTATCATTACTATGGTTATGGCCTGGGTGTTTTTATGAGCGATTATGGCGGCAAACAAACCTTTGAACATACAGGCGGCGCAGATGGTTTTGTAACCAATACCTGTTTTGTTCCTGAAGAAAATTTAGGCATTGCTATTTTCACCAACAATGATAATCAGGACTTTTTTGAAATGCTTCGTTACCAGGTACTCGATGCTTATCTTGGTTTGCCTTACCGCAATTACAGCGAGCTTGCATTAAGCAACTTCTTAAATGATAGAAAACAATTATTAAATGAAATAGAGGGTTATAAAGCAAGGCTTAAAAACAAAAAGCCACCGCTTTCACTGAATGCATATACAGGAGATTATAACAATGCTTTGTTCGGCAATATTTCAATCCGCGTAAATGCCGGCGATCTTATAATAAAATTCAACCAGCATAATTTAACTGCAAAGCTGGAATATATGGATAGTGCTGAATGGCTGCTTACTTTCAGTAATCCCGCTTATGGAATATTTCCTGTTAGTTTCAGAACAGATAATGCCAGCGTTGTTTCAATAGATATTAAAGTGAATGACTTTATTGAATACGACGCGTATACATTCACTAAACAATAGCAGCCGGTGCAATGCATTAAAAAATAAATTCTCTTTCTTTACCTTATGAAAAAATATGCGGTTATAGTTGCTGGTGGCGCCGGGAAAAGAATGGGCAATACAATTCCAAAACAGTTTTTATTATTGAAAGGAAAAGCTATTCTGTGGTATACACTCGATACTTTTTTACGGGCTTACAGCGATCTGCAAATAATATTGGTTTTACCTGAACAACATATTCAGAAAGGTAAAGTGATTGCTGCTTCATTTGCAGGCAATAACCGTATACAGATAGTTACCGGCGGCGATACAAGATTTCATTCTGTACAATGCGGCTTAAACCATGTAAAAGAAAATTCGGTTGTGTTTGTACACGATGCTGTGCGTTGCCTCGTTTCCGTTCCGCTTATTCATCGGTGTTATAAAGATGCATTGGAAAAGGGAAATGCTATACCGGCAGTTCCCGCAACAGACAGCATACGCATTTTAAATAACGAAGGCAGTCACGTTGCAGACAGAACGCAGGTACGTATTATACAAACACCGCAAACATTTTTAAGCGCTGTTATTCTGCCTGCATTTCAACAGGAATATACCGATGCATTTACTGATGAAGCCACTGTTGTTGAAGCTACAGGAAAAAAGATTTTCCTTGCTGAAGGTGAATACGACAATATAAAAATTACGCGCCCTGTTGATATGATGATAGCAGAAAGAATTCTTGAAGAACGCTCAATGCTTAAACAGTCGTAAAAAGTAAGGCAGCCTGTTGAAATGAATTTTAGGATAAGGCTGGTTAATGGCGCCGAAGTTTTTATAAAAATGCGCAACACCAGGAACATTTGAACCCTCGAAATCCAATAACATGCCTGTTTGAGAAAACTCTTTTATAAAACTGTCTAATAAAAGATGCCCGGCGGAAATTTTTCTTCCTTCCGGTAAAACACAGGACATTAAATTATAAATTCTAAATTTATCTTTAAGAAATAAATTAATAGCAAGGACTTTATTATCAGATGTTATCTTACGAATTACAAGATTATTTTCTTCGTCTTTTAATTTACACAACTTCGAAAAATTATAATAATCTCTTAATAAATACTTAGGTAATTTATGTGCATTTGTTTCATAAAAACTTTTTATAGCTTCGTTCATTGTTGCATTGCTATACAGTAAAAGATATTTTGCAGATTTTCTAAGATTAGCTTTCAACTTATTACTATAAAAAGAAGCTATAGTGTTATAGTTAGATGCAAGTGAAAGTACATAGTTATTCTGAGCGTCAGAATCCTTAATATGATTTATACTATGAAAAGTATAAGTACCATATTTAAAAGACTGGATTAATAAATTTAAACAGTCATTAATGTCCTGTTGTTTCAATACCTTCCCAAATACACCCAATTGCTGAATAAAAGGAACCGAATAACAGTATTTAATGCCGAACTTTCTGCGCCAGGGAATAGGCATTACAATTTCATAATTATTTCCAACAATGCCATCCCAATTGTCGGCCATCTTATCAAGATAGATAGAAGTGGCGTAAATAAATGGATTGAGACTGCTTTCTACGCACTTATCCCACTTTTCTCTATTTATTTTATTTGAAGAAATAAGTTGAATCTTCATTTTTGTTACAAAAATGTGGACGTTATTAATAAAAGTAATTTTTTATACGAATGAAATATAACTTTGCATATTATTTTAGATTATTCGATTTAACTGATGATAGTAACTAATCTTTTATTAATGAATCATCCCTATGCTTTCTTTAAAAGATTATATTAAAAAGTCGTCCAGATATTTCATAAAAATCATCCCACACTTTTATATAAGACAAAATTTTATTTCTGTTTTTTATCATACTATTTCAGACAATGATTTAATTCATATAAAGCATTTGTTTAAATATAAAAACGTTAAACAGTTTACGAATGATCTTGAGTTTATTTTAAAATTTTATGAGCCTATCTCAATAAATGATTTATTCGAATTTGCTCCAATCAAAAGAAAAAAACCATCTGTGTTATTAACATTTGATGATGGACTTAGGGAGTTTTACACTATAATAAGTGACATCCTATATAAAAAGGGAATTTCCTGTATTTGCTTCTTAAATAGTGATTTTGTAGACAATAAACAATTATTTTATCGCCATAAAGCAAGCATTATCGTTGAATATATCTTTAAAAACCCAGATTTGCTTCCTCGCAGTTTAATAATAAAATCAAACAATATAAACGATTTCAAA
>JABDAV010000109.1 GCA_013289015.1 Bacteroidota bacterium
CAGGTTTTATTTTTAATTATGATAAAGTAACAGGCAGTTTGCTTGCAACAGAAGATAAAATAAATAATATGCTGGTTGCATCAGGAGGTATTCAATCTTTTGTTTTAAAAGGTATGGGCAAAAGATATTTTTTTGAACATGTAAAGACAATTGATTCTATCCATTTCTTCCTGGCGTTGGTTAAAAGCGGGAATAAGTATTCACTTTATAAACGCTTTGTAACAAGGTATTTAGTATCTGACTCCCGCAACGATGGCATTATACAAACAGGCAACGATTATAATGAGTATAAAGATGCAAACCAATACTACGTTGTTGATGAAAGCGCTAATACAAGTACACAGATAACCAACATGAAATCAAAAGATATAAAGGCATTATTTGCACCACAGAAAGAAAAAGTTGATAGCTATTTCAAGCAGCACAGGGATGATGATATAGATGAAAAATTTTTAACCGGGCTTATTAATTATTTGAATCAATAGATACAAATCAATCAGCATAAGCTTCTGAAAACCAAATACCGCAGCGCTTTCCATTAATACTGTAAAATTGTTTGCGGGTAATGTTGCCGGAATTTATTTACTTCAGCTTCATATCAGCAATTATATTCTCAATTTTCTGTTTGTGTGCTGCCAGCATTCCATCAAACTTTTCTTTACTTTCAAGATGATCATGAACACTGAAATAGAATTTTATTTTAGGTTCTGTGCCGCTTGGCCGTGCAGATATTTTTGTTCCATCTTCCAATTTAAACTGCAACACATTGCTTTTCGGTAATTCAATTTTCCAGGTTTCGCCGCTTTTTAAATTCTTGCCTTCTTGTGTTTGATAATCGAGCAACTCAAGCACCGGTGAATTATTTATATGTGTGGGAGGATTATTGCGGTATGATTGCATCATCTCCGCAATTTCCTGTTGACCGCTCATGCCTTTCTTTGTAATGCTGATGAGTTCTTCATAATAAAATCCATATTGTATATACAAATCGATCAGCTTATCATATAAACTTATGTTTTTGTTTTTTTCATACGCAGCCATTTCACATAAAAAAGCAACTGCTGAAACCGCATCTTTATCACGCAGCTTGTCGCCGATCATCATTCCGAAACTTTCTTCACCACCAATGATATAATTTTCCCTGCCTTCTTTTTCTTTTATCAGCTCCGCTATCCATTTAAAACCTGTGAGCACATTATAACAGGCAACATTATTTTTTGCTGCAAGCACATCAATCATATCTGTCGTAACAATGGTTTTAATTACCATGTCGTTTGATTGCGCAATACCTTTTGCTTTACGCGCTTCAAGCATATATGAAATAGCAAGAATTGCTGTTTGATTGCCGTTCATTAAAACCCATTCGCCTTTATGATTTTTTATAGCGATACCAACGCGGTCTGCATCAGGATCTGTTCCCAATAAAATATCCGCATTTATTTCATTGGCCTTTTTAAGGCCGATACTCATGGTTTCGCTTTCTTCAGGATTTGGATATACAACTGTTGGAAAATTACCATCTGGTTTTTCCTGTTCTGCAACAATAGTTACATTATCAAAACCGAACGTTGATAATACTTTTGGAACAAGCATAATACCTGTACCATGAATGGGCGTATAAACAATTTTAAGATCATGCTGCTTTGCAATAACATCGGGATAAACGCTTAAACTCTTTACCATTTTTATATAAGCTTCATCCATGTCTTTACCTATAATAGTTATGTTTGTTTCGCCGCCGCTGAACTTAACATCATCCACACTTTTTATGGCTTCAACTTCTTTAATTACATTTTTATCATGAGGCGGAACAAGCTGCCCGCCATCATTCCAATACGCTTTATAGCCGTTATATTCTTTGGGATTATGCGATGCAGTTACCACAACACCGCCATTACATTTTAATGTTCTGATAGCAAAACTTAATTCAGGTGTAGGCCGCAATGCTTCAAACAGGAAAACTTTAATGCCGTTTGCTGCAAAAACGTTCGCAGTGGTTTCAGCAAAAAAGCGGCTGTTATTGCGGCTGTCGTGCGCGATAGCAACTTTAATTTCTGCATCGCCATATGTTTTCTTTAAATAGTTGGCAAAACCTTGCGTTGCCGAACCCACTGTATATTTATTCATACGGTTGGTGCCAACGCCCATCAACCCGCGCAAACCTCCGGTGCCAAATTCAAGGCTCTGGTAAAAAGATTCTACCAGTTCTGTTTCATTCTCTTTTTGCAGGCGTTGTATTTCATTCTTTGTCGCATTATCATAATTGCCATTAAGCCAGGTATCAACTTTTTGTTTTACGACAGCATCCATAGTTTATTAATTTGTATGTATGCAAAATACATAAACTAACAATTTGAAGGGAAAAGTAATTTGGAAAAGTAGTTTGAAGTCAGAGACTTCATGCATAGTGCTGAGAAGTTTGGAAACTTCTCAGAGCTGGATTACTTTGAACAATGTATGATAGCTGCTGTTAACGGATTACAGCTAATTAGCTCATTCACCCGAAACGATCGCCGCGGAGATATTTCCGTTTTCTTCTTCTACCTGTACATAATCATCGGGCGCTGTTGCAATGGAATATCCAACATAATCGGGTTTAATAGGAAATTGTTTATGCATGCGCTCTACCAGCACCAGTGTTTGAATGCGTTTGGGATGAAACTGCATGAAAGGTTTTAAAGCATACATTAAAGTTTTGCCTGTATTGCTTACATCATCAACCAGCAAAACATTTTTATCATCAAAATTTATTTCTTCGCTGAGCGTGATAACGGCAGGCTTTTGCTTATCAAGATGAAGTGAGATTATTTTTACAGGAGATTGTAAATACTTTTTTAAATGACCGGCAACTTTAGTAGCAATCAGGTTGCCTGCGCCGTATGTTCCAAACTTTCCCGCGCCTTCAATACCGATAATAATAAGTTCTGTATTGTCTTCACTTAATTGTTCTGCTACTTCCAGCGCCATGCGATGAAATTTTTCAGCAGAAACTTCTCCGGATAAAATGGTTCTGGTTTGCATGTATCAAAAATAAGACAAGTGCTTTATACTATTGGTTTCCATCAAACTTTATCTTCGTAAATAAGTTTCAAAGTTTCAGTGTTTAATTGTTTCAATGTTTGTTGAACTTAACACCGGAACGCCGAAACATTTAAAACTTTTATGCAGATTGTTTGGCAAATACTATTCATTGCACTCACTATTATTTCCGTCTGGCTTTTTGCAAGAAAGATGAACCAGATTAGAAGAAACATTTTGTTGGGCAGGGATGAAGCGTTTAACGATAATAAAGCACAACGCTGGAAAAATGTTTTGCTGCTGGCATTCGGACAAAAGAAAATGTTCCGCAATCCACTGGTTGCTGTAATGCATTTTATAATTTATGCCGGCTTCATTATAATCAATATTGAAGTACTTGAAATAGCTATTGACGGTTTATCCGGCACACATAGAATTTTTTCAAAACCATTGGGCAGTTTGTACCCGTGGCTTATTAATGGATTCGAATTTTTAGCGGTTGGCGTTCTTACGGTTTGCATTATTTTTTTAATAAGAAGAAATGTGTTACATGTAAAACGTTTATGGATGAAAGAACTTAACGGCTGGCCTAAAAGCGATGCGAACTATATTCTTATTACAGAGATTTTATTGATGAGTTTTTTTCTTACAATGAATGCGGCTGATACAACGTTACAACTGCGTAATTACGGCGAATATGCGCAACATCTTACAGGTAATTTTGCATTCTCTCATTTTCTGCAACCCCTGTTTGCAAACATGAGCGATCATTCATTGATGATCCTGGAACGTACCTGCTGGTGGCTGCATATAACCGGCATATTTATTTTCTTAAATTATCTTCCTTATTCTAAGCATCTGCATATTTTATTTGCTTTTCCCAATGCTTATTATGGGCGACTTGAATCAAAAGGCAAGCTTGACAATATGCCTGAGATCCAGAAAGAGGTTTTGTATGCAATGCAGCCTGAATCGGCTCCAACAGAAACAAAACCAACACATAAAAAATTCGGTGCAAAAGATATATTCGATCTCAGTTGGAAGAATTTGCTTGATGCTTACAGTTGCACAGAATGTGGAAGATGCACAGCAGCATGCCCTGCAAACATTACAGGCAAAGTGTTAAGCCCACGGCTGATAATGATGAAAACAAGAGACAGGGCAGAGGAAGTGGGCAATAATATCAACCAAAATAACGCCTTTGCTGACGATAATAAAACATTACTGCATGATTATATAACGCCGGAAGAATTGCGTGCATGCACTACCTGCCAGGCTTGTGTTGAAGAATGTCCTGTGAGCATAAATCCATTGGATATTATTGTGCAGTTAAGAAGATTTTTAATTATGGAAGAAAGCAACGCGCCACAGGAGTGGAATGCTATGTTCAGCAATGTTGAAAACAATTTCGCTCCATGGAAATTTTCACCCGATGAAAGAGATGCATGGGCAGATGCATAATAATTCTCACCTTATTTAACATTGCAACTACAGTCATCAACTCAATCTTAACCATCCCATTTAAATTACGGCAAAGCATTTGTATTTTATATTAACAGTTAAGTTATTAAACACATTTAAATTCATTCATTATGAAAAAGATTTATGCTGTTATAACTGCTGCAATTTTTTTTCTTGGTGTTGCTACGGCACAACAGAATTATTATACCACAGAAGCTTCCAACAATACGGGCAAAACAGGGCCTGTCATATATAATGCTGGTTCACAAATGGCAATCATTGGCAATCCTGCAAGAAACGCGATAATACTGCAGGTGAGTAATCCGAACAATACAAAATATGAATTGGTTCTTTATTCATCAACAGGAGAAAAAGTTACCAGTCTCTTGTATGATCACCCGGGCGGGGTAAGTACAAAAACAATTTATGTTTCAGATCTTAAACCAGGCTTTTATTACCTGGATGCCATAAACAAAAACGAAGTTCAATCATTGAAACTGGTCGTTCAGCAATAATGGAAGAGGATTAGAACAACTGTTATAACAAAGGCGTTTTGTGTTTTATTTACTAATGATTTTTAAACCTGAAGGTGTTAAGCGGCTTGTGAATTTTAATAGGTCTGTGTTTTGTAATTGTAATAAGACTAAAATAAAAAAAATCTCAAAGCTTGATTTATATCTCACTATTGCACCCAGGAACGGAACTGTGTATCCGATAATTATATAATTAGAAAATGCAATCAAAATAAAACTAAGCATTAAAGGATCATTAACCACAGTTTTCCAGGATGACGAAATTTTAATAAACGAGAAAATCAAAAAGAAATAAAAAAATAAATTTTCTATGAATGAAAACAGGTAAAGCAATCCTTTGGCTTCGGTAATATAAGGCCGGAAGAAAACATGATTAATTGCCTGCGGAAAAATTTTGCAATAAGAGCCAGGATTACCGCTTAAAGTATCAATTGGCAAATAAGAATTGCCTGACAAGGTTAAAAAAGAATGTTGTCTGTCAGCCATTTTTTGAGGCAGATCAAAACTGTCAGATAGTAAACTTGTTAGAAAAAATGCAGTTATACATACCGCACTAACTATAAAAAAAGATAGCCATGGATATTTAGACTTTTTGCTTAAGGCATAAGAAATAGATATGGGTATAAAAGAAAGCGCCAGATAATTACGCAGTAAGAACAAAATAAAAAAAAGTAAACCGGCATATATTAAATGTTTGACTGATTTTCTTTTTTCAAATAAAAAATATAATTGATAAATCAACCCGCAAATAATAGCAAAGCATATCCCATCCTTGCGTATGCCGCTTGTCCAAAATAATAAAGGTGGGAAGTAAAATATGAATATCAGCCAGAGCAATCTTTTGTTGGGATATTTTGTTGAAAGCGTTTTAAAGAGGCTATAAGAACCCCCAAAAACAATTATATTATAAAAGATAACATTTACGTAATAGCGCCCGCCGCTGAACAAATCAAATATAGCAAGCAGTTTTATAAGCAACGTATATTCCAGGTCTTTAGCAAAAGAATCGGAGCTGTCGAAAATGGTATATAACTGGTTTGTTTTATAGCCATTTGGAAAAATATCATTTATAAAAAAATGTAGTGGATCTGTTTTTAATAAAGCAAATTCTTTAAGGGATTCATTGTGATAAAGCCAGGTATCATCTCCGCCATAATAATGCAAAAAAAAGTAGCCATACAAGCAGCCGACGGCAATTTTTGCAACAAAAGCCAAACTTGCTTCTTTAAAGCTTAAAACAAAAGCTGATCTTTTGCAACAGAGAAATAAAATGCCAATGAAAATAGCAGTATAAAATAAAAAAATCAGTAAGCTCAGAAGCATAAAGTTTAACAGTCTTATTATTATAACACCTCAACAAATATAAAATTAATTAAAATGCTATCATTGCAGTTTAATGGATAAGATTAAAAGTACCGGCAATGCAGTAAAACTTCTTTTTGTATCAAACAGTTGCTGGAGTATATATAATTTCAGGCTTGATATAATTGAATATCTGATTGAAACAGGATATGAAGTTCACATTGCTGCTACAAGAGATGATTTTTCAATATTATTGGTGAACATCGGTTGTAAATTACATGATATTAAATTTAATAACCGCAGGTTAAATCCTGTTGAAGACCTACAGTTATTTTATGCCTTAAAAAGCCTTTACAAAAAAATTAAGCCTGCTCTTATTTTTCACTATGTTATTAAACCTAACATTTATGGTTCTCTGGCAGCTTCGCAATTAAAGATTCCTTCAGTTGCAGTTATTACAGGTTTGGGTTATGCCTTTGCAAAGCGTAACTGGCTTTCATGGTTTGTAATAAAGTTATATAAAACTGCATTAAGAAATGCTTATAGCATTTGGATGCTCAATCAAAATGACAAAGAATTGTTTCAGCAAAAAAATATAGTAGACCCACAAAAAATAATGGTGTTGCATGGAGAAGGCATTAACACGCAAAAATTTAAATCGGTTTTAAAAAGGAATGCTGATCACGTATTTACTTTTTTAATGGCAACAAGGTTGTTATGGTCTAAAGGTGTTGGATTATTTGCTGAAGCTTCTGAAATACTTCATAAAAAAGGGCTGGTCTTCGAATGCCAGGTGATTGGTTTTTTTGAACCTGATCATCCCGACAGCATTTCGCTGGAACAATTTGAAGACTGGAAGAATAAGAAAATCTTTACCTGTTTTGGGTTTTCAGAAAATGTGGTACCATTTTTTGAAAACGCAGATTGTTTTGTTTTACCATCTTATTACCAGGAGGGAATTCCACGATCTTTACTTGAAGCCGGCGCAATGCAAATACCTGCTATAACATCAAACAATGATGGTTGTGCAGTGGTTATTAAAGATGGCGTTAACGGTTTTATTTGTGAAATGAATAACGCTGAAGACCTTGCTGTTAAAATGGAAAAAATATTACTTATGCAACCGGAGGTCTTACAGGAAATGGGACGAAGCGGAAGGGAACTGATTTTGCAAAAATTTGATGTAAAATTTGTTATTGAAAAATATATCGGCCTTATTAACCAGTTAAACTTAAAATGAATTTTTCTTCTTTCTATTTTGAAGGTTTGTAATAGCTTAATGCTTCGGGCATTAACTCTTTAAGTTTTTCTATGCGGGAAGCATCGCTTGGGTGATCGCTTAACCATAAAGGTGGCGCAGCACCATTATTTAAATTCATCATGCGGGTCCAGAAAGGTATGGCTTCCTGCGGATTATAACCAGCCATAGCCGCGAATATCAATCCAAAATGATCCGCTTCTAATTCCTGGTTCCGGCTATTCGGAAGTAAAACACCCACCTCTGCTGTTGGTCCAAAAACATTGTTGAATATGTTTACTGTTTTTGGATCATTCCCTAACGCAACATTACCTGCCATTTGTATGTCCTGCGCCAGCATTTCCTGGCTCATCCTTTCTCTTCCATGGCCTGCAACGGCATGGGTGATCTCGTGCCCCAAAACTATAGCCAGCGCATCTTCATTTTGTGTTACCGGCAAAATACCCGTATAAACAACTACTTTTCCGCCGGGCATGCACCATGCATTTACTTCCTTGTTCTCAACAAGATTAAATTCCCATTTGTAGCTTGAAATATCATTTGCAATACCTTTTTGCTGATAGTATTGTGTAATAGCATTGGCAATACGCTGGCCAACACGTGTTACCATTTCTGCATTGGAGTTTGTTTTGGGAACTGTGTTGTTTTGAGAAAGGAACTGACGGTATTGTGTGAATGACATTTGTTCAACCTGGCTCTCTGAAACGAGAGCAAGTTGATTTCTGCCCGTGATAGTATTTCTTGAGCAGGAAATAAAAGAACTTACCGCAACTAACAGCAGGATTAATTTTTTCATGAATTTAATTTCGGAAAACAGGTTTTATAATCTTCTTCTTTTATGCCTGTTGCTGCGGCGGCGATCGCGGTGTTTGAGTATTGGAACTTTGCTTTCTGTTCCGTTGAGTAAGCGGTTTATATTTTTCTGATGTGTAAGTATTACCATTAAGGCAACTGCCACTGAAAATATTCTGTATAAAGTAACATCATCATTAAATATAAACAGGATGAATACCGCAAAGGCTATACTGGAAAGTATGGAACTCAACGAAACAAATCTTGTTAAATACAACACTAACAAAAACACACCTACACAGCAAACAGCAACAATTGGCTGAATAGCTAATATCATTCCAAACAAGGTTGCTACGCCTTTCCCCCCTTTAAAACCTGCCCATATGGGAAAAATATGACCCGCTACTGCAGCAAGACCAAGACCAATCATAAAGTTCGTCCTGTCCCAGTCATTTGATTTTGTTACGTAATAAGGTATCAGAATGTAAAGTGAAGTTGCAATTACACCTTTGAGCATGTCTGCTATCATAACAAAGGTTCCCCATTTCGGGCCAAGTACGCGGTAAGTGTTGGTAGCGCCTGCATTGCCGCTGCCGTAATCGCGTATATCAATGCCAAAATAGTAACGGCTAACCCATACAGATGTTGGAATGGAACCGATAAGGTACGCTGCTGTTATCAATAAAAGTTCGTTCATCAGGAGCTAAGCAAATTAATCCAAGGTTGGCAAATATAAGTGCATTGCGATAAAAAAACAGATAAAGTTTTGATATATGTTAAATTGTTTTTTAATCCTTTATTCTTAAAATCAGGCAATTAAATCGTTTAATAAATTCCCGGTGGTTAACAACAAAACAGAAAGCTAAGATTACATTTGCAAAAATTTAAGAAATAATGACTCACGTTTTACATCCATGGCATGGTGTTCCTTATGGCGATAAAGCACCAAGAATAGTTAATGCAGTAATTGAAATCCCGCAAGGGTCAAGATGTAAATATGAAATTGATAAAGACAGCGGGCTGCTGAAACTTGACCGGGTAATCTATTCATCATTCTATTATCCTAATAATTATGGTTTTATTCCGCAGACCTATGGCGATGATAAAGACCCTTTGGATATATTGGTAATAACTTCATTACCGGTGCAGCCATTAACGTTAATGGAAGCAAAGGTGATAGGTGTTATGCAAATGGTTGACAGCGGCGATGCAGATGATAAAATTATTGCAGTGGCTAATAATGATCCTGCAGTTAATCATTACAACAACATTGAAGAATTGCCGGCTCATTTTTTTCAGGAGCTGCGTCACTTCTTTGAAGAATATAAAACACTTGAAAAGAAAACCGTTAAGGTTGCTGATTTTGGCGATAAAGCAAAGGCGCTGGATATAATTACAGACGCTATTCACCTGTATAATAAAAAGTTTGCGCTGAAAGCATAAAGTGCAGACTTTAATTAAATGCTTCAATAAATTTTTATAGCATTACGCAGAATTTCTGCCTGCATTGATTATTCCGAATGAGCAGCGCATCGCCAGTTTCTCATACTTTTCTTTAAAGTTTGGCTCACTGCCTTCTCTTATTTTCATCAACGCATACTGCTGTATGGTTACAAGAGGAAGCACTATACGTTCGCGCATATTAATGCTTGAATTTTCAACGGGAAGTCCTTCCATTAAATTTGCATGACCCGAAAGTTTTTTAAGATACTCGATCGTAAGATTAAATTCATCATACATCATCTTCCAAAGCTTACCAAAACGTGCATCCTTGGAAACATATTTTGTAAGCGGGAAGAAGCACTTCATCATTGCCATCTCGCAGTTATCAAGCAAGGTTCTGAAGAACATTGAATTTTTATATAGATACTGCACTTGTTTCCACCTGCCTGAAGCTTCAGCTTTCTTTAATGCAGTGCCTACACCATAATAACCGGTAACATTTTGTTTTAATTGACTGAAAGCTCCCACAAAAGGTATTGCGCGCAGGTCCTTTAATGAAAGCCCTGATGTTTTACCGCGTTTTGCAGGCCTGCTGCCAATATTGGTTTCTGAATAAAATCTCAGCGGGCTTATCTCCGCTAAATAATCAACAAATGCCGGATGATTTTTAAGTTGCGTATAAGACAGGTAACTGTCTTCAGATAATT
>JABDAV010000110.1 GCA_013289015.1 Bacteroidota bacterium
CGCGTTGTATATCAAAACTCTATTGTAAAAGCGCAGGTGTTTTTAATTCAGTTGATAAAAGACAATAATAACATACTTATTGTTGGAGGAGGCACAGGTTGGATTCTCGAAGAGATATCAAAACTTCAAAGACAAAATATTTCAATAGTGTATGTAGAAAAGTCTTCGTCAATGATCAGCCTCGCGAAAAAAAGAAATACACCAGGTTTAAAAACAACATTTATTCAAAATGCAGCAGAAGAATACAATGCTGATGAAAAGTTCGATGTTATCATCACTGCTTTTTTGTTTGATAATTTTAAACAAGATAAAGCAGGGTTTGTTTTTGCAAAGCTTGATAGCTACTTAAAAAATAAAGGCATTTGGTTGTATGCAGATTTTGTGAATGATCAATCCAACAAAAAAATATGGCAGCAATTTCTTTTAAAAACCATGTATCTTTTTTTCAGGTTAACTGCCGGCATTGAAACGCAGGAATTGATTGATATGCGTTTATATTTCAATGTAAAATATCAATTGATAACCGAACAATTCTATTACAGCCGGTTTATACAGGCTAAAGCATACAGGAAAAATAATGTCATTGGTTGAGGAGAACAATTTCAGGAGATTGAACCGTATCACTCACATGCTGCGCCTGATCATGCATCCAAAATTCGAAGTAACAGGTATCTGTTAAACTTGCACTTCCATTTGTACACCCAGGCATAGTTGCGCCACCATTACCTGTAACATCAACGGGATAATTATAAGTAAAATCAAAATCGGCTTTTACATTTTTGGAAGGATTAAAATCAGGGATTGGAAATCCAATCGCTGAATCTAAATACATGCAAGGTTCAAGTTTCGAAACACGTTTTACCCATATTGTGTCGACTACATCACCCTCTTTATCTGTGCACTGTAATTTAAAAATAATAACAGAGGGCTGTGGAAATACAGTAGCATTTACGCTTTCAAATTTTAATGTAGGCTTGGTATCATAAGTATCTTTAGAGCAGGTGACCAATCCAAACATTATTAAAAAAATCGCGAATAACTTTAACTTCATTTCTTTGTAATTAATTTCAAATTTAAACAAAAGCAAACGACTCTTCATTGTGAGTTTTTCATTTGTTAACAAAATTTTTCTGCCGGAAACAGCTCTTCATTTTCCTGCAAAAGAATTGTTTCTCTATCAATATCGTTACAATAAAACGTATAAAGCGTGGTGCGATTGTTTACATACTGATATAAATAATATTGATAGCCCCGAAACTATTCCTTTCCTGCCTATTTCGTTCTTTAAAACACGTACAGTTATTTCAGGCGATGATGACTATGAGCTTTTTTTTGAAAGCAGCGGCACAACGCAATCAAACAAAAGCAGGCATTATATAAAAGATTTGGATGTATATATTCAAAGTTTCACAAAAGGCTTTCATATTTTTTATGGAGACGTGAAAGATTGGTGCATTATTGGTTTGCTGCCATCATATTTGCAGCAGCAACATTCCTCGCTTGTAAAAATGGTCGATGAATTAATCAGGCAAACCAATCATCCTCAAAGCGGTTTTTATCTGTATGAATATGAAAAGCTGTTTACCGTTTTGCAACAGCTTGAAAAAGCTCATCAAAAAACTTTATTAATTGGTGTTACATATGCTTTGCTCGATTTTGCCGAACAGTTTCCATCGCAACTTTCATCAACTGCTTTTATCGAAACCGGCGGCATGAAAGGCAGGCGAAAAGAGTTAACAAGAAATGAAGTACATGATATTCTGAAGAAACAATTTCATGTGCAGCACATTCATTCAGAATATGGAATGAGTGAATTGTTATCGCAGGCTTATTCAAAACAAGATGGAAGGTTTTATTGTCCGCCGTGGATGAAAGTCTTTATCCGTGATGAAGATGATCCTTTGCTTGTAAAAGCAAGCGGCAAAGGCGCATTGAATATAATTGATCTTGCCAATGCAAACAGTTGCGCTTTTATAGCAACAGAAGATGTAGGTGAAGTTTTCAGCGACGGAAGTTTTACTGTTGCCGGCAGGCTTGACGGCAGTGATATTCGCGGTTGCAGTTTGATGGTTGTTTAATTGCCATTATATTTGCCGGAATAGTTTACAAGTTTGAGTGTTCAAACGTTCAAATGTTCACCTGTTAGTTAGGTTATAGTACCAACTCGTGAACTTTAAAACTGTAAACTTTTGAACTTGCAAAAGCCCGGGTGGCGAAATTGGTAGACGCACCGTCTTCAGGTGGCGGCGCCGCGAGGTGTGCTGGTTCGAATCCGGTCCCGGGCACAAAGCTTTTCAACAACAATTGAGAAGCTTTTTTATTTGTACAACTTTATGCTTCACAAAAAAGCCTTTACACCATAATTATGTAAAGGCTTCGATTAAAATAAAAAGTTTTTATTTTAAGTGCGAGCGAAGCATCCACGCCATGGTTTCATGCTTCTCCATTAAGCCGGTAATAAAATCAGCAGTGCCGGCATCATTCAATTCATCGTTAAAGTAATTGATCTTTTCACGCAGGTGAATGATCACTGCTTCATGATCAGCCAATAATGACCTGATAAAACCTTCTGAATTATTCGGCTGTCTTGAATCCTGCGTTAAATGCGTGAGCTCAAGATATTCTGAAAATTTTGCGGAAGCATAATGGCCAAGCACGCGAATGCGCTCTGCAACCGCATCCATTATATCATCTAATTCTTCATATTGTTTTTCGAAGAAAAGATGCTTGTTGTAAAAATCAATTCCTTCCACATTCCAATGCGCGCCTCTTGTTTTTGCATACAAGACAAATTCATCGGCAAGCACTGAATTAAGCGCCTGCGAAACTGAACTAAGATGATCCGGTGTAATTCCAATTGAAGGTTTCATATAGATGTATTTTGAGTTTTAATGATGCAGTGTGCTGTCGATGGCATTCAACAAACCATCTCCGGGTCTATCATCCAAAAGCTGCCAGAACATAATTCCATTCAAACCTTTATTCATAGCATATTTTGTTTTTGCGGCCATTGAACGTTCGTTATCGTACGTAAAAATTTTCAGTTCTGTTTTATTATACATGTACGGCGCTTTGGCTGTATCATCCCAATAATAAACATAGCCTGCCTGCTGCATAGAATCAACGCTAAAATTTTTCCAGGATATGCCATGGTCAAAACCTCCCTGTTGATATAGACCATTGTTGGCATCAGTGGCAACGTTGAATATTCTTCCATACATCGCAGCACCGATAACCACTTTATTCAAAGGAAAATGAATAGAATCAAAATACTTAATTGCATTATCTGCGGATTCAATTTGCTCCGGCGTTGAATACAATGGCGTATGATGACCGGTTATAACACTGAAACCGCTTACAAGATCATAACTCATAAGGTTTACCTTGTCGACATACTTTGCTATTTCATTCCACTCAACAGATTCATCCAAAAATTTCTTGAATCCGCCGGCAGCAAAACTTATCTCGGATTTTTTACCCAATTTTTTTCTTAATGTCTTCATTAATGCAGTGAAATTTTGTTTATCCGCGGGCAGGTATTGATGATTGGGATAACCTTCAATGGCAGGATATTCCCAGTCAATATCAATTCCATCTGTTTTAAAATATTCACTCAGATCTTTTACTGATATTGCGAATGCAGCTCTTCCGCTATCTGTAGAAAAAACCTGCGAGCAGGTTTCGCATCCTCCCCAACCGCCCAATGAAAGAATAATTTTTAAAGATGGATTTCTTTGTTTTAACTCAACAAGATGTTTAATAGTTGCAGTGTCTCTTGCATTTTCGACATGCAGCTCATTACCTTGTAAATGGCAAAAGCTAAAAATGATATGCGTTAATTTTTCAACGGGGTATACATCAATATGTGCGGAATCACCAGCATAATAAGCGATCACTGAAAAATTTTTAACCTGTTCCTGTGCATTCACAAGAAGTGCATTTAATACAAAGATCAGCAGCAATAATTTTTTCATTCATTGATTAAATTGAAGGTTGTTATAATTTTTTATCCAAGTTCAAACATCATCTTAAATAAATTTTGTAAATATCATTGGCCGCTTCGCGGATCCGGTGCAAACTTTATTTCATATTCTTTCGGAGGTGTTGCACCCAATAAATTCTTTACAAAATAATCCCATCTGCGGCGCATCATATACAAAGAATATTGACCGTAACCATGATGGCTTTCAGGAAAAACAATAAGATCATAATCTTTATTTGCTCTTTCCAGAGCCTGTATAACAAGTAATGTATTATACGGCGGAACATTATCATCCATTAAACCATGCGCCAATAATAATTTGCCTTTAAGATTACCTGCATAAACCTGGTTAGCCTGCGCATTGTAATTATCAATTCCATTTGGATCCCTTGTAAGCAGCCCAATATATCTTTCTCCCCAATCATCTTCATATTCCCTGTTATCATGATTACCTGATTCTGATATACCTACTTTAAAGAAATCAGGATATTTAAACATAGCGCAAGCTGTTGCAAAACCGCCTCCTGAATGCCCCCAGATTCCAACACGGTTTGTATCAATAAAATTATATCGCGCTGCCAACTGACGAATTCCCGAAACCTGGTCTGGCAAAGTATTATCAGCCATGAAACCATAATTCATATCATGAAAAGATTTTGAACGCAAAGGATTACTGGTGCCTTCAATTTTTACAACAATAAAACCTAATTCAGCTAATGATGCATCATCGCCGCGCGTTGGTGAAAAGGACCAGCTTCCAACACTTCCTCCTTGCGGGCCGGGATAGATGTAAACAATAACAGGGTATTTTTTTGTTGAATCGAGTTGCGTTGGTGTGGTCATCAATCCATACAAATCTGTTGTGCCATCATGCGCTTTTACAGTGATCGTTGTTATAGGTTTCCATCCGGTTGCTTTTAATCTTGATATATCTGCCTGCTCCAATGGTAAAACTATCTTACCATCTATTTTGCGTAAAACAGCAACGTTAGGAACATCGGGTTGTGAATAGTTATCAATAAAATAATTGTCAGCAGGCGATAAACTAATGTTATGATTGCCGGTTTCCGGCGTTAGATCGACAAGGTTCTTTCCATCAAAACCAACTTTACAAAAATGTGTGAAGTATGGATTCTTTGCATCTTTTCCATCAGCCAGGAAATATATCACACGGCTCTTTTCATCAACCTTCAATATTTCCGTAACAACAAAATCTCCTTTGGTGATTTGATCTTTTAGTTTGCCTGTGTTGGCGTCGTATAAATATAAATGTCCCCGGTTATCACGCTCTGAATACCAGATGATCTCATGTGTTTTTGAAAGATAACGCCAGTTGATAGTGCCTTGTCCTGATTCATATTGTGTAGGAACTGTTTCTTCAAACACATCGCGTACTTCACCGGTTGTTGTGTTGGCAATGCGGAATTTTTCATTCTTATGATCACGCGAGGTTGAAACAAAAGCCAATTCATTTTCATCATCGCTCCAGTCAACATCATCAAATGTTCCGCTGCTTGAAATATCATCGCTCAATGTTCCGCGATGCATATCCGGCTGCATTTGAAAACGAATAACTTTAGATTCATCAACATTAATAATTACACGCTGAATAGTAAAGACATTTGAATCGCCGGGTAAAGGATATTTCCATTGTTGTAATTTTGGATGACCAACATTGGTTGCAACCAAATACATATCGCCCACATTGCGTTCATCCTGTTGAAAAGTTGCAATCTTTTTTGAATCGGGCGACCAGCGCAATATTGCATTATCAGAATGTTTCCATCCTGCATTATCCGTTGCATAACCAAAGTACTGAACGCCGTCTGTTGTAAGCTGTGTAAGTTTACCTGTTGCAACATCTCTCACCCATAAATTATAATCTTTTATGAAAGCAGCTTTTGTTCCATCAGGCGAAAGCACTTCATAGCTTTTTGGTTTGTTTTTGTTAGCAGCATTTACATCCTGCTTTGTTGTAGTAGTTCGTGTGCCTTTTGTTGCATCAACCAAAATGTATTCACTGCCTTGCGCAGTAAGGTTGCGATACCAGAATGTGTTATCGTTTGTCCAATGTGCAGTTACATTGCCGTTATCAACATATTGTGTTGTATTGAATGAAAGCATTTTTGCAGCGCGATCATAATCCTGTGTTGTTAAAGAATCATTTCGTTGAGCGTTGGTGATTGCAGTAAATAAAATTGCTGTTGCAATAAAGAAAATCCTTTTCATGATAAACATTGAAATACTTGGAAAAACTGCAAAGTAAGGAATTCGATTTGCCTGTATCATTCTTCTTGAGCAAAATCTTTGTCAATCATCCAATAGAAAAATCTTTTGATTGGAGTTCCAAAAAAGGCAATGGTTGTACAGACAAAAAAAGGTAAACAAAATGGAGCTAAAAACGCAGCACTTTCTTCATTGGCAGCATAATACATAAAGCAAAATAAACTGAACCACAAAAAAATAATTCCAGGTATATAGAGAATAAGTTTTCGAATTCTGTTCATTTGATATAATGAAACAATAATCATTACTTGTCCTGAAATCATTAATAAAGAAATGACTGAAACAATATTTAATAACTCGCTAAAATGAAAAGTAAATAGCTGTGTCAATGTTCCGGCAAGTCCAATAACTTCAAGCAATCCGAAACATGCCATACCATGTCCCACACCTATAATGATTAAAGCATGCGATACGATTATCCAGATTTTTAATTTCTTTGTTTGAATCATCTTACGTTACATTCTGTATAAACGCATCAAAACTTTTTACACCGATCATTTTTGTAGTGAGATAACCTTCCGCATATCGTACACCGATGCGTTTGCCAAACATTAATGCTCTCGCTTTTATTACATCTAAAAAATCAGGATTGGAAATATAGGTTTGTGGCTCGCTGGTATCTGTTGTATTGAACTGCGTTGTATAACACAACACGGCTTTTATTTTTTGTTCATACGCATCAGAAATATCAAACAAAAAATCAGGCTTTAAATAACGGTCCTGTATATAATGAAAAACATACGAAGGCCGCCAGTGTTCCTGTATTTTGCCTTCATATTCCGTTTCAATTTTTCTAAGTCCCGCAAGAAATGCTGCATCTGAAACAAGTTTGGAACTTCTGCCATGATCCGGATGACGGTCTTCAGGCGCATTGCACAAAACAATTTCGGGCTGGTACTTTCTTATAACGGTAATTACTTTTCTTACATGCACTTCATCGTTCTGAAAAAATCCATCCGCCATTGCAAGATTTTCTCTTGCATAAACACCCATTGCTTTGGCGGCATTTGCAGCTTCAAGAGCTCTTGTTTCTGCTGTGCCGCGCGTGCCTAATTCGCCTCTCGTCAAGTCAACCACCACTACTTTTTTTCCCTGCGCAACCGCTGATATCAAAGTTCCCGCGCAACCTAATTCCACATCATCAGGATGCACGCCAAAGGCAAGTATATCTGTTTTCATAGAATCAAAAGTAATGATGGAAAATGAAAAGTCGGTAAGTCGGAAAGCCGAAAAAAGGAATCAGGAATTGAGAATTTGAAATAAAGCACAAAGGTTAAAAAACTGAGATCATGAGCTCCCCTTTGGGGGATGGGGCTTAGCTGCGTCTTACGCCATACATTTTTTCAACATCCTGAACGATCAGTTCCATATCATGGTCATCGCCGTTAGGATCATAATTTTGCCGAAGGTTTGAGCCAAAAACCAGTGCAACGGTTTGCCAGAATCCGGCATTGAATTTTCCTTTGTAATCTTCAATTATTTCATAGCAGTTATTACCGGTTTGCCGATAGATCAGTTTCATTAAAACTTTCCCCTGGTAAACGGAAAGCTGCGTAAGCCTGTCTGCAAATTGCGACTTCAATTCTTTTTCGCGCGCCATGATGATCGCTTTACGCTTGTCTTTATCGGTAACACCGGCCAGTTGTGCATTGATATCATTCATCACTTTTGAAGCAGTAATAGCATAAGGATAGGTTACATACACCGCATTGCGCAGGCGCGTCCATTCAGCATATCGTTTGCGCTGCGCATTGGTCATACGCGCATTTACATATACATCATCCAGCCATGAACAGGGAATAGTATCGCCGTTTGCTTCTACGCAGGCCTGAACTACAACCGTATCATTTACACCAAGATGATCTTTACCAACCATCGGCTGCATTGGCTGTGGCGTTTGAGCTGAAGTATGCAACGCTATACAAATGCATGCAATACATGCAGTAATGTACGTTATAAAAGAATATAATTTTTGCAGTTGCATAACTTATGTAAATATAGAGGGATTAGATGTAATTTATGCTGCTTAAGCGCTCAAAGTAACCTTTTGAAAAATGTTTTATTAATTTTTTATTAATTGAATAAACCTATTGTTTCAATACCTGTAACTTTTTACAACCTTGCATCAGCTATACTCCTGTCGAGGCAAGCTTTTGCGTCAAAAATCACTGTATTGTTTTCCTTATATTTTTTAAAGTTGAAATTTAAAAATTCAGCATGTGGTACAGCAACAACAATAGCTGAATAATTTATATCTGAATCTATAGTCTTCAATAATTCAATATTAAATTCTTTTTTCGCTTCATCTGCCGAAGCCATAGGATCATAAATATCTACTTCAACTCCAAACTGCTCTAACTCATGAACGATGTCAATTACTTTACTATTGCGTATATCAGGGCAGTTTTCTTTAAACGTGATTCCCATTATCAAAACCTTTGAGGCTTTTACACGGTGACCTTTTTCAATCATCAGCTTTACGATCTTATTGGCAACAAACTCGCCCATAGAATCATTCACCTGCCTGCCCGATAAAATAACCTGCGGATGATAACCCAATGCAACTGCTTTATGCGCGAGATAATAAGGGTCAACGCTAATACAATGCCCGCCAACCAAACCGGGTTTGAATTTCAGAAAATTCCATTTGGTTGCAGCAGCATCCAATACATCATTAGTATCAATACCAATCCTGTCGAAGATGAGCGCTAATTCATTCATGAAAGAAATATTTACATCGCGCTGCGCATTTTCTATTGCCTTTGATGCTTCAGCCACTTTTATACCTGGCGCTTTATGCGTGCCCGCTTCAATTATCAGTTTATATAAATTATCTATTTCATCTGCCGCTGCAGCAGTAGAACCTGAGGTTACCTTTTTTATTTTAGTGAGTGTATTTATTTTATCACCGGGATTAATACGTTCAGGAGAATATCCTACAAAAAAATCTTTATTAAATGTAAGCCCTGAAGTTTTTTCCAATACAGGAACACATTCCTCTTCAGTGCAACCGGGGTACACAGTAGATTCATATATTACGATATCGTCCTGCTTTAATACAACGCCAACTTCTTCTGAAGCTTTCAATAAAAAAGAAAGATCAGGTGCATTGTACCTGTCAATCGGTGTAGGAACTGTGACAATAAAAATGTTTGCAGGCGCAATATCTTTTGCATCACTCGTAATAAAAAGCCCTTTATTGCCGCTGCAAAAAACCTCTTTGCTTACTAAGATCTTTATTAATGCAGATGTATCTGCTTCATGTGTGTTATCAATGCCATTGATCAATTGCTGTACGCGGCTTTCTTTTATATCAAAGCCAACAACAGGAAAATGTTTGGCAAATTCAATTGCCAATGGTAAGCCTACATATCCCAAACCTATTACTGCAATTTTTTTTTGATCAGGCATATAGCAGGTTTATGAAATCAATATTAGTTACTTTATTTAATTCTGTTTTAGCACAAATATTTGAAGCAATAGATTAAGAAACAGCGGAGATTTTGAATCCTGTACGAACTCTTTGTATAATACTCATGATAAGCCCTGTTACCATAATTATTATTCCCATCCATAACAGGTTTATAAAAGGGAACTGGTAAACTTTTAAAGTAATAATGCTCTGTACACTTTTATCTTCTTTAATACCCAGTTCAAGTTTGCCCTGGCTTACATCTGCCAGGCGATTAAAGCGTATGATAAGGCTTTGTGCAATTACTGTATCCGGAATGATCCTGAGATTATTATCCTTTAAAGCAAAAACGGGCATTGCCCTGTAATGCATTCCGTCTTTTGAGATCACCGTCATGTTAATGCCAATACCTTTTTCGCCGGGTAATAATTTCCTGTTCAATGAATCGTTGTTGGTAACCACGCCGTTCATTACAATAATGCCGTTTGAATAGAACGCTGAATCACCGGCCTTCATGTCAACAGGTTTGAATTCACTTGTATCATCCTGTGTTCCATCCTGCGCGGCAGATACATACACAAAAATGTCGCGGTCCCAATAATGTTTGTTATCTGGATTTGCAGATTGTCCTTCAGCGCCTTTGTTGTTCTTTATTAAATCCGGGTAGATGTTGAAATTTTCTTTTCCATCCTTGCTAATAAAGTTCAGCTCAAAATATTTTTTATGATTTGAATTATTG
>JABDAV010000111.1 GCA_013289015.1 Bacteroidota bacterium
GGAAGGAAAGATTACCAGCAATACCTTATTCTTAAAAAAATGATGCAACAGTTTTATCCTGCCATCAATGTGCAGGCGGTTGATATTGCAAGAGAAGCGAACGGGCTTGCCATGAGCAGCCGCAACATGCGTTTAAGCAGCACTGCGCGCGGGAAAGCGGCTGCACTGAATATGGCGCTTCAGTTCATACAGAAAAATTTTGGTAAGGAAGCCATTGCCCTGCTTATTCAACAGGCAGAAGACATGATTCTTGAAAATGGTTTTGAAAAAATTAATTATGTGGAGATCTGCGAGGCAGCAACTTTGCTGCCTGTAACAGGCGACACCGGAAGCAAACAATTAATTGCATTGGCTGCTGCCTTTATTGAAGATGTGAGATTGATTGATAATGTGATTATATAAATTGAGATCGCCTTCCTGTTTCTGCTGAATTAATTTTTTAAATAATCTTATTCATCATGAAGACTATTGCTTAACGGAATCCGTTTGCCGTACCATGTTATTCATTATGCTATTGAAAAGGAAAGACTCATTGTTATGCGACGATAAAATTTCGCTGGAAGCAATAAAGGCAAAGATCAATAAGCCTGTTGATGTGATAGCGGATAAATCTTAAGTGTAACATCTTTTCATCCGCAATATAATATTCATCACATGCAAATTCAGATCAAGGTAAGTTCAGGTTGCAACAAAAGAAACAAAGTATGCAAACATTTATGCGTGTTCGGAAACATCATTTTCATGAATAGCCATTACAGGCAGATGTGAATAAAAAATAAAATCCACCGACCTTGATTTATGGAATATCATATGTTTTTTTGGAATGGATGATCAGGAGGTCAGTATTACGGGCTTTAACAAGCGATCTAATTCCATTCAATATGTATTCACCTTCTGCCAAATGAAATTGCGGATTTAATGATATAAGCCGGTGATCGAGCATAAGGCTTGTTCTTGTATTCCTGTTGATGCTTTTATGATCTCTGCCGATATAAAATATATAAAGCTCAGCGTTGAAACATTTTATGATCATTTCAATTTCATTCGCCGGCACTTCATAAATGTCTTTAAGGTCTGAAGGAGTGCAATAAGCTAATTATAATCAAATCGCTGATAAAAATTTAGTAAAGCCGTTAATTGATTAATGATAAATTTAGCGCTTAATATTGCAAGCCACATTTGATCCAATTGCCATTAACGGATCATGATACAAACGATTAAAATCATCATCATGAAAAAACTATTTCTTCTTTGTTTAATCACGTCTATTCTTGCTAAGGTTTCTTCGGCGCAAATAAAATTGCCCGATATTATAAGCGACAGTATGGTGCTGCAACAAAATACCAATGCCCCTTTATGGGGATGGGCAACTGCAGGAACTAAGGTTGAAGTGAAGGGCAGTTGGTCATCAAAATCAGTACAGGCCATTGCGGGAAATGATGGCAAATGGATGGTAAAAATTCCAACACCAAAAGCAGGCGGTCCTTACGATATCACGATCAAAGCAGGTGATGCAAAAACGTTACACGGAGTATTAATAGGTGAAGTATGGGTCTGTTCAGGCCAATCAAATATGGAGATGCCTGTTGCAGGCTGGCCATCAGCACCTGTTAATAATTCGGCACAGGAAACAGTGAATGCAAATTATCCCGGTATACGTGCCTTTACAGGACAAAAGCAGATCGCATTTTCTCCGCAGCAAAATGTAAAAGGCAGTTGGTCTTCCTGCTCGCCTTCTTCTGTTGGCGCCTTTAGCGCAACTGCTTATTTTTTTGCACGTGAGCTATACAACCATTTGCATGTACCTATAGGATTGATACATGTAAGCTGGGGTGGAACGATAGCGGAAGCCTGGACAAGCGAAGCTTCTTTGCTAACAATGGGAGATTTTAATAAAGAGCTGAATATAGTTGATTCGATGAGAACCGACAGCGCGCAAATGAGGCTGCGTGACCAACAAAATGAAGCTTTATGGAACAAAGCGCTTGCTGAAAGTAACAGTAACTACGCTTCAGAAAATACAGACACAAGCTGGCATAATATGCAATTGCCAACCCTCTGGGAAAGTGCAGGCCTTCCGGATTTTGATGGAATCGTTTGGTTTAAAAGAACAATTGATATCCCGGCTGCGTGGGCGGGTAAAGAATTAAATCTTGATCTCGGCCCTATAGATGATAACGATGTTACCTGGTTCAATGGCAGGGTAATCGACAGCACTATGAAAGACGGTTCGTGGCAAACGGAACGTCATTATACCATTCCTGCCGGTCTTGTAAAAGCAGGTACTAATTTTATTGCAGTAAAAGTGATAGACAATGGAGGCGGTGGCGGAATTTATGGAAAGCCCGACCAACTGCGCGTATATCCTGCAGATAGCAATTCATCTGGTGCGGTATCACTAAGCGGTAACTGGAATTATAAAGTGGCTGCTGTAAAACCACAGCCGGCAATGAGCACATCTCCCAATCAACCTGCTGTTTTGTTTAACGGAATGATTGCACCGGTAGTTCCGTTCGCTATAAAAGGAGCAATATGGTACCAGGGTGAGGCCAATGTTGGAAGAGCAAAACAGTACACAACTTTATTTCCATTACTGATGAGTGATTGGCGTAAGCAATGGAATGAAGGAGATTTTCCTTTTTATTTTGTACAGATAGCGCCGTTTAATTACGGTGGAGACAGCACACAGGCTGCTGCTTTGCGTGATGCGCAACGAAGAACTTTAAATGCAAGCAGTAATACCGGCATGGCAGTTACGATGGACATTGGTGAAAAAAATAATATACACCCGGCAGATAAGCAGGACGTGGGAAAACGATTATCTTATTGGGCATTGAATAAAACTTATGGCGAAAAGAATGTTGTTATTTCAGGCCCTTTGTATAAAAGTTTTGAGATTAAGGATAATAAAATAATTGTATCATTTACCAATACTGAAGGTGGGCTTACTTCAAACAATAAACCATTGCAGGATTTTGAGCTTGCAGGACCTAATGGTGCCTGGAAACCTGCCACAGGTGTGATAGATGGAAACAAGGTTGTGGTAACAAGTAATGATGTTACCAAACCTGTTGCGGTACGATATGCTTTTTATTCTTACGCAACCGGAACGTTGTTTAATGGCACCGGTTTACCTGCATCTTCTTTTACTTCTGAAGATTTAAAATAGTATCTTTTAAGACAGATGCAAATGTTTAAAGTACCGCTTATTTGTTCGGTCGTTGTTCGCTTCACAGACCGCACAAATGGCGGTTAATAAGGGTAAGAAGGCAGTTATATATACAGGCAGAGTGTTGGGTAAATAACCGTTACAAGTAACCAAAAAACAATTACATTTATACCACTATCACTCACAGATCCAGTTATTGTTTTTGACAATTCAATTCTTACACACCGGGCACGTTACGCAGCAGGAATTTCAGGAAAGACCACGCAGTAAATATGGTGCAGGTATGGAGAAAGTATGGAGCAGGTACGGGGAAGGTATGGAGGAGACAGGCAATTTGCCTAGTCCTAAAATAATTATACAGTGGTTTACGGTAATTTTAAAATGCTCAAATTGATAACAAGCTCATCTTTAATTCAGCGCATGCAAAACTGTATTATTTAATTTTTATTTTGTTTCACATTAAATAATTTTTTTTAATTGAGTTGAATTCACAAAACTTTGCTTTTGATGAATCGAACTCAACTAATCGAACAAATCAGGAAAAAACAATCTTACTTATGTGTCGGCCTTGACACAGATCTTACAAAAATTCCACAGCATATTCAATCTATTCCCGATGCAATCCTTGAGTTTAATATCGCAATAATAAATGCAACGAAAGAGCATTGCATTGCTTATAAGATAAACACGGCTTTTTATGAAGCATACGGAGCGAAAGGCTGGGAGATAATCGAACAAACATTAGCGCATATACCTGCAACACATTTTACAATTGCTGATGCAAAGCGCGGCGATATCGGTAACACATCGGCTCAGTATGCAAAAACATTTTTCGAAACTTACCAATTTGATGCGGTAACGGTAGCGCCGTATATGGGTGAAGACAGTATCCGTCCTTTTCTTGATTACACTGATAAATTCACAATCGTGCTCGGCTTAACATCCAATAAAGGCGCAAACGATTTTGAATATTTGAAAACAGAAGATGGAAAATATGTTTATGAAAGGGTGATCAGTAAGATCGCAACATGGTCAACACCCGAAAACCTGATGTTTGTTGTGGGTGCCACGCAGGCAAAAGAAGTGGCGAATATCCGTACAATAGTTCCTGATAATTTTTTGCTGATACCGGGCATTGGCGCACAGGGTGGAAGCCTTGAAGATGTAAGCAAATACGGGATGAATAAAGATTGCGGCCTGCTGGTAAATATCAGCAGGAATGTTTTATATGCTTCTGATAAAAAAGATTTTGCTGAAGCTGCTGCAAATGTGGCTGCCGACTATCATCAACAAATGCAAAAATTTATTTAACAGTAAGTATTGCTGTTAAAATAATTTTTTTCTTTTCTGGAACAGTCCTGCGGGCCGGGATGTTTTTATTGCATGATCTTTTGTACAATTTTTACCTGGTCGGCAACAATGCTGTCGATTATTTCAAACTCGTCGGTAATACTTTTTAATTCACGCAGGTTAACACGCGCTTCTGTTTGCGCTTCAGCTTTACCACTTTCAATTTCCTGCTGCCTTTGCTGAAACAAAAGGCTCACTTTATTTGCAATTGGTGTATTTCTTTTTGATGAAGAAATTTTCAAATTTTCTCCCTTTAATGCTGCTTCTACCTGTTTGAATTTTTCATTCACGTTATATATAAGCGGATCTATATCTTTTGCATTAAAATTTCCAGCCGCTCTTTTTAAAAAAGAAGTTAAAGAAGCAATGTGTGCAGTGAGCATGTACCCGCTTGAAACGAACTGGTGATAAAAAGCGAATTGTGCTTGTTTTCGTTTTTCAGAAAGTATGCGTTGAAAATTATCGCTTAAGTTGGCTAATGTTACAAACGCTTCTTTTCTTACCGATGTATATCTTGATTCAAAACCTGCCGGCGATGATAACAATGAGACTGCTGTATTAAAATATTTTTTGTTGGCTTCAACAAATGCTTCAATCAATTCTTTTGTTTGTTCATATTCCCAAAGCGGAAATACAGTTAATGAGATGATGAATGCAATGGCGCAACCAATTGCTGTATCAATTAACCTGTCGGTAATAACAACACTAAAATTCGACTGGTTTAGAAAATGAAAGCTTATCAGCACATAAATGGTTATACAAACACAGCTTATATAATAATTAAGTTTTAATAGGCTATAAGCAACGATCATAGTACAAAGCATTAATAAAAATGCCAGTGTGCTGTTCTTTACAAAATATAAAAATGCAAAGCCTATAATTACACCGGTAACCGTGCCGAGTAAACGTTGTTTGTTGCGTGTTCTTGAAATACTGTAAGCAGGTTTTAAAATAGTTACAATAGTTAAGAGTATCCAATAACCATGACCTAAAGGAAAAAAGAATGAAACCGCATAACCAATAAGCAAAGCAATCGTAACGCGCAATGCATGCCTGAAATGACTTGACTGAAGACTAAAGCTGGAAATGAATAATGCAGGCGAAATTTCAGTTTGTGTTGCTTTCAATTCTGCGCCCGGATAATTTTTATACAGCCTTGCTGTTATTGTATCATAGCCTGAAAAATAGTGAAGCCTTTTAATGCGCTCGTCAATATCTTCAAGCGTAAAATTTATTTGCCTGAGCTTAATAAATGAAGGCAGTGTTTTTTTGGTGAGACTTTTTTTTCTTTCTTCAAGTGTTATGCTGAAAAGTTTATCAATGGTTTCTTTGATATCGGTTTTTGAAACTGACTGATGGTTAAACTGTATTGCATAACCCAGCATATTCAATTCATCTTTGAAGTTCTGCAAAGTGGCTGCAATCGTTGTCATCAATTCTGTATCACCAAAAACTTCGTTCATATCATCATAGTTCTGTTGCAGCGAAATAAGTTGTTCAAATAGATCAACACTATCAAGAAACATCATCATCAATATTCTTCCTTTCACTGTAGAATCAATGATCATTTCCCTCGTGTTCAACAGCATTTCGCGCAGACTATCCTGCTCCTGCTGAATGGTAATTTGTTGCTGCCTTAATTTGGTAAACAGGTAATCTTTATTTTGTTCAGGTTTAAATAAACCGGAAATGGAATCTGTATAATCAGCAATGGAACGCAGGCTTTCACCCAACTGCAATTGTATATAACGATAGGGCCTGAGGCGGTATAAAACCAGGCTCATTATAAAATAGCACATGCCGCCTGCAGTAAATAACAAGCCATTGAACCAGGGACTTCCAAAACTTGCCTTACTATCTATATTGAAAATAAAAACAAATAATGCGATCAAACCAACGGAACTGGCGCGGTTACCATATACACCTATCAGCGAAAAAAACATTCCGAACAGTACAATAAAAATGGTTAGCAGAACTGGGTTATGATTTAATGAAATAGTAAGCACCACTACCAAAAAATTAATGCAAATGCTTGCCAGTATAGTATTGCGGCGATGTGCAAACGGTCCGGGGCTATCTGTTGAACCAACCACCAGCGCACCTAAAGGAATGGCTGTCATTAATCCCAGTACATCGTAATGATATAGAATCAATGCAGGAATGATTGCTGCAGCGGTAATTCTTACGCCTGTAAATAAATACTGGCTGTAAAAAATTTTCCTGAACGTAAGCTGGTAATCCATGCAGGTGCAAACTTAAAATAAGTAAGTAAGGTTTAAAAGGCGGGAAGCAGCAATAAATAATTGTGTTGTAATTATTTTCTTCTTCGCCGCATGATTATGAGGACAGCCACAATAACCGGAATGATTATTATAAGGAATGATGAACTGCCTGAAGTTAATAATTTCATTATGGAACATTGAGTTTACGAAACTAAATCATTGCAATTGTTTAAAGGATGCCAATGATTGCTCCGATAAAATTAAGTTCATTAATTTTGCGCCGCAATGGAAATAGAAATTTTAAAATCGAAGATTCACCGCGCTGTTATTACAGAGGCAAATCTTCAGTACGTAGGCAGTTTAACGCTGGATGAAGACCTGATGGATGCTGCCAACCTGATAGAGAATGAAAAAGTGCAGGTAGTGAATGTGAACAATGGTTCAAGATTAGAAACATACATTATAAAAGGCAAGCGCGGCAGCGGCACTGTTTGTTTAAACGGTCCGGCTGCACGCCAAGGCGCTGTAGGTGATATTGTGATCGTTATATCTTATGCCACTATGGATTTTGAAGCAGCTAAAAAATTTAAACCCTGGTTAGTATTTCCGAAAGAAGGAAATATGTTGTAAGGATTTTGAGATTTCTGATTGTGAGATTTTGAGATTGAAGTACTCCTGATATTTAAATACGTTTCGTTTTATTTATTTTTTGGTGACCAGCAGTTGATACGTTTTGGCATCGTCCCTTGCGTCGCAACACTTGTACAGTTGATACTTTTATCAACAAATAAATCAGTCAGCATTATGCGATAAAAAGCTTTGCGCCTTCGCTGAACTCTGCTGCTTTGTGTGCATTATTGCCGCCATAAAAACATGCAGTACAAGGGAATGACACAACGAAGCTTAATAGCATTACTGTAGCTAAGTACATAATAATTCAATTAAGAAAATAAGGAATGAGGAATGAGAAAGTCTGCTTCAGTCTTCGTTGAAAGATATCTTTATTTCTCCCCTTTAGGGTTGGGGCTTCATCGCTTTCATATAAGTTGACAAATCTTTATCGCCTCTTCCGCTTAAACAAATTATGGTAACATCGTTTGGTTTAAATTTCATTTGATGCAAAGCAGCCAATGCGTGTGCACTTTCCAACGCAGGAATAATGCCTTCCATTTTTGTAAGATTGAATGCAGCCTCCAATGCTTCAGCATCCGTTGCAGACAGAAATTTTGCACGCCCGCTTTCATACAAATGCGCATGCAAGGGCCCTATGCCGGGGTAATCCAAACCCGCTGAAATGCTGTGTGGCTCTACAACCTGTCCATCTACTGTTTGCATCACCAAACTTTTACTGCCATGTAAAACCCCCGGTTTCCCAAGTTGAGTTGTAGCCGCACTCATTCCGCTGTTAATACCACAACCTGCAGCTTCAACAGCAACCAACTGAACAGAAAGATCATCTAAAAAATGATAAAATGCACCGGCTGCATTGCTGCCGCCACCCACACAAGCCATTACATAATCCGGTAACTCATTGCCTGTTTTTTCTTTGAGTTGTTTTTTCATTTCTTCACTGATCACGCTTTGAAAACGCGCTACCATATCAGGATAAGGATGCGGCCCAACCACAGAGCCGATAACATAATGTGTATCGTTGGGATTGTTGATCCAATCTCTTATGGCTTCATTCGTTGCGTCTTTTAATGTTTTGCTACCGCTTGTTGCGGGAACAACTGTTGCACCCAACATTTGCATGCGCGCAACATTTGGTTGCTGGCGTTCCATATCCACTTCGCCCATATAAACAATACATTCCAATCCTTTCAATGCGCATACGGTTGCTGTTGCTACTCCATGCTGACCGGCGCCTGTTTCTGCAATAATTCTTTTCTTACCCAAACGCATCGCCAGCAAAACCTGTCCGATTGCGTTATTAATTTTATGCGCACCGGTATGATTTAAATCTTCGCGCTTTAAATAAATATTTGTATTGAATTGTTTGCTTAACCGCTCAGCAAAAAATAAAGGCGTTGGCCTGCCTGCATAATCATGCAATAAATGCTGAAACTCTTTTTGAAAATCCTCTTCATACATTATCTGCAAATATTTATTACGCAACTCTTCCACATTGCGGTGCAGCATTTCAGGAATATATGCACCGCCGAAGTTTCCGTAATAACCAAAAATGTTTGGCAATTTATATGTGCCTTTATTATCTGGTGTTGTTATGTTTATCATCATACATTAATTACTTTGAAGAATTATTTTTTTGTTGTCAGCTTTGGTTTTTCATGGCATCACGGTTGCGTCGCACACTGCGGCTGATTAATTTCATTTGATTAAAAAGTAAATTCATTTTGCACTTTTATACCAAATGACTCAAATTTATTTTGGATCTCTTTCCAAGTATGTTTTCTTAACGAACCGGCAGGATATTTTTTTGATTTAGAATCTTTGGTATTTATGCTTAGCGCTTTTGAATGTTGTCTTGTAGCACTAATCAAACTTACTTTATCAATATTTCTTAATTCATAAGTCTTATTTACCCACCAAAAGAGTTGATTTTTAATAACCAATTGCGTTGGTGATACGAGAAAATAATAAGCCTCAGATCCAGCACCAAAATAGAAAGCTATTATAGGGACAAAAAAAATAAATTTTTCGAAAAATGAGAGTTGAGTTGCATTGATCATCAAATAAATTATAACAGCAACTGATATAAATAAAGGAAAACCACGAAGACTGGTAATATAATTGCCAGAAAACTTTTCAAAATTTTTTATCTTATTGTCATTAGTCATTTTCATTGATATTATTTCTACTCCGTGAAGGCTCCGGACTTCGCAGCACTATGCGTAAAGTCTCTGACTTTTTCAAATAAATTCAACTTCTAAAATTCCTCCTTTACCTGCATAATTAGAAGCGCTTGAATAAACATAATCCTCAGCATTGTTTACTATTCCCGCCCGTACAGGATTTTCATGAATATAATTCAATTTCGAGTCTGTAAATATTTTGGCAAAGCATCCTCAGGATGATTGTCATTACTCCATATTTGCTTCAATTCATTATTGGGATTGTATTTCCCATAATAGGCAAACTGATGAAGCATCCAATCACCCCTGCTTTCAATTTCACTTTCTATAATTGGCATCATTTGATGATGTGTGAATTTTTTAAAATCCCGGATGATATCACTTAATGTCTTCTTTTGTTTGTCATTAGCTCTTGCCATGAGATGTAAATGGTTACTCATAATTACATAAGCATATATTATCAGTTGATTCTGTTGTTGTGCATACTTGAAAGCATCTATGAGGATATCCTTGTATATTTTTCGTGTAAATAGGTCAATCCAGCCACAAACAGTAAGCGTAAGAAAATGT
>JABDAV010000112.1 GCA_013289015.1 Bacteroidota bacterium
AAGTTTTCACCTGGCAGTAAAATACATGCTGTTGATATGCATGACGGGAAGCTTGGCGCAATTGAAGATGGCTTGCAACAATTTCCTCCTTCTTACGAAAGCTTCAAAAAAAATATAGAAGAAGAAGGTTTAGGCAATATAGTTGAATCGTTTAAAGGCTATGCTTATGACCTGCAATGGAATGAGCCTGTTTCTTTATTGTTCATTGATGGGCTGCATGATTATACCAGCGTATCAAAAGACTTCTGGTATTTTGCAGATTGGGTTGATAAAGATGGATACATAGCTTTTCATGATTATGCAGATTATTTTCCCGGCGTAAAAGCTTTTGTAAATGAGTTACTGCAAACAGGAAAATATATTCTTGTTGATAAAGTTGATACGTTGATCATTATAAAAAAAGCTGAAGAAAAAAATTAAGACTGATAAAAAAATTCAAAATGAATTTACCTGTTTGGTTGTATTGGGAAGGCGATATGCCGGCATGGATAAGCAAATGCCATGAAACTGTTTTCGCGCATGGTAATAATGTGCAGCTGATCGACCCGGTAAAGTTTGATGCACTCCGTGATAGCGACAGAGACATTGATCTCAGCAAACTCTGCACTGCACACCGCGCAGATTTTATCCGTGCATTTTTACTTGCAAAATTCGGTGGCTTATGGATAGATTCAGACTGTATTGTTATGCAATCACTATTGCCGCTTCTACAGGCTGCGAGTGAACATGATTTTACCGGTTATAAAGAACGCGGCGGCTATGTATCCAACAATTTTATGGCGGCAAAACCTGGAGGCGTCATTGCTGCATCTTATTACAATACTATTTGCAATATCCTTCGTTCAAACCAAAAAATTGAATGGCTTACCCTTGGTTCCAATGCGCTTACATCAACCATTAATAAAAGTAATGTTGCCTGGCTCGAACTGAATGTTGAAATGATACAACCCGTTTGCTGGAGTGATCCGAAAGCTTTTTTTACAACCAGGAGTGACGAAGAACATGAAAAATTTTTTAATGCTTCCTCTTACTGTTACATGCTTTCAGCAAATATGGTTGGTGGTTATGCGAATGAACATCCCGGAGCAGATCTTTTTAATAAACACAGCTTCTTTATGTTCCTCTTAAAAAGATCAAATGAAAAAAATGAAATCTCACAATTTATGAATATAGCGCACCGCAAAAACACAGATGATGATCATTGGGTAATTCCTGAAGTTATCCATCATGATATGTACCGCATAAAAAATACTATATCCAAACGGGAGCCGCCCTATTCAACGTATGTAATTGATTGCGGCGCGCACATCGGGGCTTTCTCTGTTATGTGCTCAACCTATTTAAAGAACGCTGAAGTAATTTCTTTTGAGCCGAATCCTGACAGCTTCTTTTACCTTAATAAAAATGCGCAAAGCTTTGGCGATATACAACCTTACCAGAAGGCAGTTGATTTTAAAGACAGCACGCTCAGTTTGTACCCGCCTGATCAAAGCGACTGGAGCGGCAGATGGTCCTGTTTACCCAATGCGAATGAACCGATAACGGTTGAGTCGATCAACCTGTTTTCATTTATCAAAAACCTGGATAAGCCTGTATTCATTGTAAAGATGGATCTTGAAGGATATGAAGAAATGATCATCAATAATGCAACGGCAGAAGACCTTTCATTAATAAATACGTTGATACTCGAAACGCATACAGATGGTTTTGACCATCAGAAATTAACCGATGCCGGGTTCAGGTTATTGTTTCATCCTGATATATCATCCGCCAGGCAATTTGTGTATGCAAAGGATAATTAAAGTTTACTGAATTAATTATTTTGGTTACAAGCTAATGAATTCCGGTTGACCTTTTTTGCATAGTCCCGCACGTGTATGAATGCTTTGTCTATAAATCCTCAACAGGAGAGCATTGATGGTGTGGATTGTCGCTAATGTCCCTGAAGTCCCTTGAGGTAAAACGCTCTCTCGCCCTTATTGGTGTTGTCACCACCAAGATCCCGCACACGAAATCATCTTCGCTCAATCGAATTCGTTGTTCCCTTTCCCGCAATGTCTCTTTAGCAAAGCCCATTTCGCTCAGGCAAAGGACATTGCGGCAATCGAAGCACAAAAGGCCATCATTTTGAGACCGTTGCAAAATGAGTGTTTAAAAAACTTCTTTTATTTTATTCATTCTAAACTGAGGTTATTTGCTTTATGCCCGGTATGTTTTTATATTATCATCGGTTTGTTTCATTCGTTTTTACTTTTTAAATAACCGGTTTTTGTTTTATTCTTTCCAATTTTCATTTTCGGTCTATCAGTAATGCCTTTTAGCCACTATACCAGGCGACCTGTATAAGTTGTAAGCCATAGCTTCCATCAGATGCTGCGTATGTGTTTTCAGTATTCCTACATACCTTGCTGTTGCTGCCCCGAACCATCGTTTCATACTGCCTGCCGTACACTCTACTTTGTATCTTGTTTTGCTGATGATCTGATTAAATTTTATTTGCCATACGGTGAGCGGTTTATTCTTTACAGCCCTGTGCATAATATTTTCTTTAAACCCTCTTTCATTTAAAGCCTGCCTGTTGGCCGTTGAAGCATACCCTTTATCTGCTTTTACCCTTGCTCCTTTTTTCAATTTTGATTTATCCACCACATCTGTGATATGATGCATGTCGCTTTCATTGGCCGCCGTGGTGGTTACTGCCATGATCATACCTTCAGCATCGTCGGTACACAAATGTTTTTTATAACCATAATGCAGTTTGCCCGCTTTCTTTAACCATGCCGCTTCTGTATCCACTCCGGGCTGTGTAAGCTTAATAAGTTGGTTTTGCTTCCTTTCTGCTTTTATATCTTCTTCACTGCGCTGTTCTTCCTTACGGTCATCTGCTACTGCATAAGTGGTTTTGCCTTTTGGTTTGCGGGGACTTTCAGTAACCGTGGCATCTACTATGGCACCTGTTTTTACAATCAATCCTTTATTTTCCAACTGTACGTTGATCTGCTCAAATATTTTTTCAAAAGCTTCTTTCTTTGTCAGCTCAGAACGGAAACGGCTGATCACTGAATGGTCAGGCACTTCATCTTCTAACTGTAAACCCACAAACTGCATAAAAGATAAAGAATCGTTTACCTTATCTTCCACTTCATAGTCACTTAACCCATACCATGTTTGCAGCAAACACATCTTAAATAACAGCAGACCGGAATAAGAAGGGCGACCTGCCACGCTGAAGCCTTTGCTATAGTATTGTTTTATCAGTACCGATATATCTTCCCAGTTTATCAATTTGTCTATCTGAGTGAAAAACACACTCTTTAGTTTCCTGCGCGAAACATATACTTCTGTAAAGCTCATTTGTTTATTGGTTTTTTGCACTCCTCTACCTCAGCAAATAATAATCCGCCTTCTCCTCCATTCACATCCTGTGAATTACTTTTGCTTTGCAACGGTCTCATTTTATTTAACTTCAACTCATGCCTGTTCGCAAAGCCATAACAAAAAAAGATGGTGTTTATTTTATAACATTCACCTGCACCAATTGGCTTCCATTATTTAAAATCTGTAAGGCTTATGATACTGTTTACAACTGGTTCAATCATTTAAAACAACAAGGTGGTTATATAATTGGTTATGTAATCATGCCAGGTCATATACATGCAAATGTTATTTTATTGGTGAGCAAGGCATTTATGATAACTGATTTTATGGAATTGAGAGATATTGATTTGACACGATTACGTACATGAAAACGCAATGTCCTTTCCTCACACAAACCTGCGCAAAGAGACAGTCGGGAAAGAAAAGATTTGTTTATGACTATTAAAAATTCAAGTGACGTTATTGAAGATTCCGGGATAAGTCCATTAATGAATCAAATGAATATCAGCAATGCCTTAAAAAATAAAAATTATGGCAACGGGAATATACAATTATGCTTTGTAATTAACTGCTTCAATTTTGCTGTAAAAAATAGAATTAGATTTTCTAAAATTAATAAAACACTATACTGGGATGTAATTTTAGATTACGAAACTGTAAAAAAAGCGTTTTTTGTTGAAAAGAAGAAAATAGTTGCACGTGCAGTAATTAATTCGTTTGATGTAATTGATAAATACAAAAAATTGGAATTAAATAAAGATGCTATTAAAGCCGATGTTACAAAATATTTTCAACAGTTAGAGTGGCTGTGATTTATTGTGCCATCAAGCACTTTATAAAATGCATCAGGCTTATATTCCAAGATCTGTTGGAGCAATACAAACTCTCTCCTTGTTGGTGTTGTCACCAACAAGATTCCACACACGAAATCATCATTCGCAGAATCGAATTCGTTGGTCATAAGACCAATGAAGGCATAGGGATGGTCTTTTGTTAAGTGGAGCGGTGATATAGATAACGCTGATACAATCAATAAACCCATAAATGTGCCTATGAATAAAAACGGTGTGATTAATGCTGTTTTTATTACTTAAAATAAATTAGATGCTCTGCCGTAGCGGGGGTCTTCATAGTATGGCTGATGAGCATGGATGAGACCCCGCGTTTTGTTAACAGTAACTTACATAAGCAAACGCAGAATCTCGTGGCATTGCATAATCCTTGAGACGAAGACCCTGCTACGACAAGGCTGACGATGCGTTAAACAATCAATGAAAGCAAAGAATAAATTTTTTGGCAGCGGGTACCTGCTGTGCAGGCTGTAACAAAAGTAATCAGGGGGTTTTGCTTTCTCCAAGTAGCATCCATGATGTACCAAACCTATCGCGCAGCATAGCAAAGCGGGAGGCATAGAATGTTTCTTCCATTTTCATAAAAATCTCGCCGCCTTCGGAAAGAAGTGAATAGATTTTTTCTGCTTCTTCTGCCGTTTGAAGCTGCAGTGTAAGGTAAGCGCTTCGCATAGGTTCTGCATTCGGAATGTCAGCCCCAAGCAGGGCAGTATCTCCGATTTCCAGCCTGGCATGAAGAATAGCACTTTTCCAGTTCTCCGGAACACTGGTACCAGCGGGCTGCTGTTGGTGAGTCATCATCATAGTGATTTTGCCGCCAAGGTGTTGCTCATAAAATCGAAATGCCTCTTCACAATGTCCCGGGTAGTTAACGTAGATTTCAAGTCTCATAGCATTTTTACTCATACTGTTTATTTTATAAATGAATTTGAGTGATGAGTGTAAAGATGCTACTATGATATCAATTTCAAAAGGTCTCTTGCGGCAACTAAAGGGTGAATTGCGGCAATTTTCTTTTTTGTCGCCAGAAGAGTCTTTTGGTCGCCGTTATCTTACTCTTGATTCTTAAACCGGTGTAATGTTTTCGTTACCAGGGGGAGCCTGGTTCGCAAAAACTTCATAAAGCTTTTTTGCAACATTTGGAATGTACTTTTTAAATCGTTCCTCTGCTGTTGCCATTCCAACAAGCGCTTCATAAACACTATTAAAATAAGGGTTAACGTCCGCACTTTCGTCTTTTGCACGGTATGGATTGATCAATATGCCTGTTTGACTGGCGTAGGCTACAAAGCGCGGATCATTCGTACAGGCAATAGAAAGAGGATTGTTTAATTTAATTTCTACTACTTTCAAAATAGCTTTCAATTGCATCCTGAGCGCTTCGGTATCTTCTTTGAAAGCCTTCAACCGCACACCAGACCAGAGCTGGTAGTTATCCTGGCTGGATGTTGTTACCCTCGAAAGAAATTCAATATTCCTTTTCTCTATTTCCACCAGGGCAACCTTTAATAATTTTTTATCCGGTTCACTATTATCACAATTCACCATATTATCATTTAGTACGGTAAAATAAGGTTGCCCTGAAATGGTAAGCTCACCAACAAAAGACAAATAAGAATCGGCGTTAAGCAATGATTCATTCGTGGTGAGGTAGGGCGCGGATCTTTCGAAATTGTAGCTTATATCACTGATCCCGGCGCTTGCCGTGCCTGCACTGCTGAATGAATGAAAATGTGTATATTCATGAATAAGCGTAAGCGCCTGGCCTGTAAAATCCTGCTTCCAGAAAAGGTCTTCAATTACAATTGGAAATTGACCGTACGAATAAGCGAGTTGATTTTCATTCTCATCATCACGGCATTCATATCTTCCTTCCTTTGCAAGATCAGCAGCAATCATTTTCAAAATAGCTCTTACCTTAATCGCAACGGTTTGATCTGTTGACTTAAAATTTGCGTTGAGTGAAGCGGCTACTGCTTTATCTTTTCCATCTGAAATAAATGAATCAAGCTTCGCAAGTACCAGGTTCGTTAAATCATTGGCTTTTGATTGCACTAACATAAGTTGTGCGCCTTCATAAAATTCACATACTCCCGGTATAAGCCTTTGTTGTTTTTGTGCAGCATTTTTTGACGCCGGTTTGTGTATAGTCCCGTCCTCTTTTCGCTGCATCTTCTTTTCTTCTTCTTCGCAATGCGCACATTTGCGTTGAAGGGATGATACGGAAGGTTTGAAAAAAGAATTATTATTTAAAGGTTTATTTGGCGCCTGCATCACATGGTCAGCCATCGCATTTGCTTCCTGTTCATAACCGTCATTGGGTTGATCAATGGTGAGTTTTGGTTGAAAGAAAGCTTTTCCATCCTTTGCTGTTTGCTTTCTTTGAATGATATTTTTTTGCAGGGTTTGCATTACATAATTCAATTTTTTATTATTGGGCAAGTATGAGAATGACCGTAGTAATGCATAGCTTATTTCATCTTTATTATCATCGTTCAAATTGAATTCTAAAAAACTCCTTCACGTAATTTCAATGGCGATCCCAGCTTTAAAGAAGTATCACTTAAAGGCTTTGCTGTAGCAGCACTTCCAAGCGCAGGGCATACAGAACTGAATTCGATTTCTACTCTTCTGTTTGCTGCAGAATATTTCTCACCGGCTTTTACATCAACAGGATTGTTTTCACCTTCAGAAAGTGCAAAGATCATTGGCGATAAACCACTGAAATTAATTTTTACCAGGTCAAGCTGAAGCAACATTTTCATATAATCTGCCCTGCGCTGGCCAAGATCCATATTATGTTCTTCCGTTCCGGGCTTATCGGCAAAACCGGTTATAGTAACCATGCTGGCAGGGCAGGCTTCCATGAACTGGTGTATTTGTTTTTTTACTTCTTCGAAATGCGTTTTCTGACGACTGTTTATTACTGAATCGTCGATATTATAATCATCAATTACTCCAATCGTAAATTTCAAACTGAAAGACTGCGGCTTCGGCTCTTCCTTTGGAGTGGGCGTTGCACAAAATCCATCAATCACTTCATACGGTGGCATACAGCATTTTCCCATTGCATCTTTTTTGCCTGGTGCAACGCAGATAGTAGCTGGATCTACATCTTGTATTTTTTCACACTTGCCTTCTGCATTTACAGCCTCATTCGCTTTGCAGCAATTTGAAAACGCATTGTTTGGTGCAAATTTATCTTTAGGGCAACAGGTTTGTGCGCTATCGTAAGAGCCGGTACAACATTGGCCTTTAAAATCCCGCGAGGTGCTTTCATGAAAACCCGGGACTGCATCGCACTTGCTTGTTGAAACGGTTTTCTTGCCTGTTATTGTTTTTATAATTGCTTCTGTTGCCTTTTTTAAACCCGCATTGTATTGCGGATCCGTTACCGTTGCATCAATGATCTGGTCAAGGATTGCTTCAGTTATTTTTTCAGGAGCATGTTTAATGGCATCTTTTATTTCATCCTTTACTTTCTTTTCCAGCTTTTTAAAAAAAGTGTCTTCTTCAAGCTTTTTTACTACTTCATTTTTTTCTACATTTTGTTTGGCATTATCATCAGCGTCAGTATCATCACCCGGTTGTCTTTGAATAGCAGGCGCTATATTTTGTGATTGCTGTATTACATGCGTAAGTTCATGCGCCAATAGTTTTTTTCCTGAATCAGTACCAGGCTGGTATTGATTGTCTGCAAAAACAATATTGTTGCCATGCGTATACGCCAGGGCATTTATACTTTTTGCAGATTCATTTGCCTGTGTGCCGGTATGTATCCTTACATTGGAAAGATCGCTGCCGAACTTTGGCTCGAAAAAATTTCTTTCACCCGCAGGCAATTTATTTCCGTTGCCGCTTATTGAACTGATGTAATTTTCTGTTTTTGAAGGTGCTGTAGTAGTTGTTGTATCAGTTTCTTTTCTCTGCACATGATTTTTTTCTTCTTCCTCGCATTTTGCACATTTACGCTGAACACCTGAAATGGTTGGTTTGAAAAAAGTATTTTGATTTCGCGGATGATTGCTCGACTGCATTACTTTTTCAGCCATTGCATCTGCTTCCTGCTCATAAACATCGCCAGGTTGGTTGACCGATAGCTTTGGCTGAAAAAAAGTATTATTTTTTTCGTGCGTTCTATCTGTTCTATTATCGGTATAATGAGTGAACATTTGTATTTCAATTTATTTAACCAGGAATGAAAATTTATATACAGCAGTGCTTACAGGGGAACTATGTTTTTTATTCACTTCTTTTTCCGTAACAATAATTTGATATGAACCGCTTGCCAACTGACCTAATAAAACCTGGACCACAGGAACTGTTACAACATTTGCATGTATTGGTTCATCCTGTTTTGTTATAGCAACATCTATTATAAAATTAAATTCTTCTTTCGTAACTCTCTCTGCAATTATATTGTCATATGTGAATAACTCTTTTCCTATCCATAACAATACAACAGGTGTGTCAGAAGGCACCTCGTTATTTGGCAAACTGTTTCCGATCATTTGCAAAACATCCTGGCGCGGCGATGCCTCAGCCAACAAAATGGTTGTACGCTGTTTTAATTCCGCTGCTCTTATTCGTATAATTTTATAATCAAGATCAATCATTGTGTTTCAGCAGGGATAAAGTTTTTACGTAGTAGTTTCTACATCATGACCGTTAGCAATTGTTCCGCCATGCATAGCAGGAAATTCGCCGCTGCCACCTTGTATAACTCCGCCTCTTCTTGGCGTATGTGAACCGGTAAATCTTACCCTGCTGTTAAGTGGTTGTGTTGCATCGAAAGTACCACCTGCAGACAGGTTCCAGTAAACACTGGCTATATCTCTGAAAGCAACCGCACCGGTTCCGGCAGTTGTATCACGCGCACTTAAATAAGTTACAAAAGCATCGCCATAATTAAACCATCCTGAATTGCCAGCCCTGCCTGCAACCGGGTTTGTCCATGGTATTTCTGCTGTGCCGGGTGTGTCATCAAATGAAGGACTGCGCACATCTCCGTTGGCAGCGAAAGCAGCAGCTAAACTTGGACCTCCATCATCATACCAGGTATTGGCTTCTGCTGTTGCATCGCGTCTTGGCAAACTATCAGGCCTGACTGTTCTTACTGTGTGATTGGCTCCGCTGCCCCAATGAACATTCGTATAAAATTCACGCTCAACCTGTAAAAAACCAACCTCGAAGTTTGCAAACGGATCACCGGCTACACCATGAATTGTAACATCCGAATCCCATTGAAATGCAGGTGCCGGATCTGATGCCAGGCTAAATCCTGTAGCCGCTTCAGCAGCAACCATTGCATTAGTGGTAAACCTGTTATTTGCATGCGTAAAACTTATAGCACGATGCACTAATCCCGTATTGTTTGAATTGGTAAGTGAAGGCCCGTTATTTGTTGCAGAAGCAATAACATGATCAGCAAACTTATCTGCTTCATGCTCTGTGGAATCATTTGCAGATGTAGTTGACAGCTGTTCACTACCGGGAGGTTTTTTGCCTTGTTGCTGCACAGCATGTGCAGCTTCATGTGCAATCAGCTTAACACCTTCTGCAGCAGCAGGAAGCTGATATTTATGCCGGGAATAAAACGCCGTTGCGTATAAATAATGAAGTCGTGCCCTGGGATGCAAAGCCTCTTGATGCAAAAGCAACAGGATCTCATTTGCGTGAAATTCAACAAAACTATGGCGATACAGGTGTTAGCAAATCCATGCATGGACTGGAAAAAACGCGCGGTGAAGTATTTGCAAAAATTGCAATGCAGCATGCGGGATTTTCTTCAGCCACTCATGAAGGAGGCAACGTTACAAAACAAACTACTGACACTATAAATGCCAGTAAATCTTCAAACACATTACCAGGCCGGGTAGTTGAAAA
>JABDAV010000113.1 GCA_013289015.1 Bacteroidota bacterium
TCAAAACACGCAAGTATTAAATTAGCTTTCATAATATCATGGGACAAAGTACAATAATTGAAACGCTTGAAACATCGCTACTTGCTAACATTTTGGTAGAATGGTTCTTTATTATACAATTTATCGTAGCAACCATTATTGGCATTTACACCCAACTTAACTTAGTTGAGTTTCTTGAATTATTATTAGGCTTTTTTTTATTTGTAGGCATAGTGTTTTTAGGCTTTGTGGCTATTGTAGCACATGTTAGATATTATTTTCATTATGAGCAACATAGAAAAGTAGAATTGTATGCGGACAGGATGGTAATAAGTGTGAATGATCAAGTAATAGAGCAGATATTTAAAAATGATATCATTAAGATTATTTTATATGATAAGCGACATGTAGATGAAGGCAATTTGTTTCCAACATTATTAGATAGCTTCTATTATTTGGATGTAATTGGTAAAAACAAAGAAAAGGTTATTCTTACTTGTCTTTTGGATATCAAGTTGAAGAAGAAGATTGCTGCCTGGTATGGAAAAGAGCTTGAGCATAATTATCAACTTTTCCCTTTCCCCTTTTTTAGTGCTCTTAGTAATCTGGATTAAAGTTCAAATGCGTATAACAAAAGTATCCTATGTAAGTTTCCTATCCTTCATAGTGTGTAAGAAAATCCCGGCGTTTAATGCCCTTCTTTTAAAAACAAACTTTGTAATTTACACAATGCCTGCCGGAGAATTAAACCATATCATCAACACAGACATTTATCTTTCAAGAGCTCTTTTATTCGCTGACAATTTTCTTATCTTTGACTACATGGAAACAGCAAATATTGATACAACTTTAATTGATGGTTATCTGCAAATGCTTGACAATTTGAGTCCAAGCAATAAACTCGACCTTATTTCAAAACTTACAACTTCTATCAAGTCGGACATCACAGATAAAAAATCTTCTTTTCAAGAAGCTTTTGGTGCATTTGAATCAGAAAAAACTGCAGAAGAAATAATAGATGAAATTCGTAGCAACAGAGTTTTTACAAGACAAATTGAAGAGCTTTGAAACAATATCTGATTGACACTAACATTGCCATCTTTTACATGAAAGGCAAATTCAATCTCAAAGAAAAATTTGACCAGGCAACAAATAATCGTTTCATTTCAGAGTTAACACTTGCAGAACTAAAGTTTGGAGTAGAAAACACCGAAAAGAAAGAGAAAAATCTTCAAACGTTAGAGAAGTTTTAACAGGCGTAAAAAATCTTCCCATCTTTCATTCACTTGATTTATATGCAAAAGAAAAAGCAAGCTTAAGAAAAGCAGGAACGCCAATTGATGACTTCGACCTTTTAATTGGTGTAACATCTGTTACTCATAATTTGAAAATGGTAACAAACAACACTGACCATTTTAAAAGAATAAGCGGGATTGATTTAGAAGATTGGACACAGTAAAAAAAGAAGCACTCCTCCCAACAAAAGTATGCTGCAAGCGGGGCTGACACGGCACAGCGGTTTCGCTAATCACCTACATTTCCGCCCTTATTGGTATTCTTCACCAACAAGTTTCCTATCCTTCATAGTGCATAAGAAAATCCCGGCGTTTAATGCCCTTCTTTTAAAATCAAACTTTGTAATTTACACGATGCTCACCGGAGAATTAAATCATATCATCAACACAGACATTTATCTTATCGATCAGATATTAAAAGGCAGGTATAATGGAGGAGGCAAACTATTAGATGCCGGTTGTGGTGGTGGCAGAAATATTTCCTGGTTTGTTATGCAGCCAGGCTTTGACATATATGCAATAGATTCCGATCAAAAGGCTATCCACCATTTATTACAAACATATCCTTCGCTAAAGCCAGATCAGTTATACCACGCACAGGTTCAATCATTGCCTTTTTCCGATACATTTTTCCATCATATTATCTGCAGCACGGTGCTTCATTTTGCAAGCAATAAAGAAGACTTTATGCAGATGTTCTCTGAACTAAACCGGGTATTAAAACCCGGAGGAAGCTTATTCATAAGAGCAGCTTCTGATATTGGTATTGAAAACGGGATACTACCACTTGGAGACGGAAGGTTTTCATTGCCAGATGGCACAGACCGGTTTCTATTAACCAAACCATTAATAGAGCAGGTATTGAACACTTTCCCGATAACACTTGCAGAGCCGGTGAAAACCACCAATGTGCAGGACATGCGCTGCATGACCACGCTTGTACTGGTGAAGTAAAGGCCAACATGAATAAGCTATAAATTTATATGCAGGCTTTGATAATAAACACACATCAGTGTTAGTGTTTTATAGAGTAACCATTGCTGAAAAGGGAAACGATATGGGATAATTATCGTAGAGTCTCAATTAAAATATAAAAAATCGTTTGTGAGATTATCTCAATTTATTAATCATTATCTTCTCTTGATTCTGTAACAACAAACAGGCATATTTTACACGCTTTGGCTCCATCCTGGCTATACCATCTGCATGTGCTGCGAATAAAACATTTTGGCAAATGTTCTTCATCTCCTTTAATGGAAGGGTTAGACGCGGAAAGTTCATTCATGACCCCGCAACTGCTGCCTGTCCATTGCCTGCAACCGGATTTGATGCATTTATCCGTAAACCTAAATCGTTTTTCAGGCTCACCGTATTCATGTGCCTTTTGAATAAATGCATCATTCAGTTTTATTGGATTGTCAAGTAGTCTTACAGTTTTGTTTTCCTGTACGACACCCAATAAGCTGGCTCCTTTGCTACAGGTTGCACTGGGACATAATTTGGCTTCTTCGTTGTGCATATTACCGTACCAGGGGTAGTGCAGGTGCAACAAATGCTAACCTCGCTCCATTGAGTTCAGCTTCTATAGGCTTGTTCAGGTCCACCTGCATAATTTGCCTGCCAATCCATTTGCGCGGTATATACATTCCGCAATATCCGCCATCGTCACCATCATTGGCATTCAATGAGGCTTGTTGTCCCAGCTCCTGCATTAAAATATGATCGATACCCTTTTGAATGCGCTGATTGGCTTCTTTGGAAAGATTTACACCATCAAACCTGATGATGAATTCATGTTGTTTGTCTGACATGATCGTAATTTTTTTCGCCTACTCTTGATAGGATTTTCGGCTAACTCCTTTTCAAATAATTTATATATATCAAAAATATTATCGCAGTAAAGTTTTATCAAAGATTTTTCGTCAATGCATTTCACGTATAGTTGCTCCTGAGTAAATGATGCAAAAAAGGAGAAATGCGATGCTGTATGGTTGTAGAAGAATCGTCACTAAAATATAAAACTCTTTTTGTGAGATCAATATGCGAAAAGTGATCAAGGTTCAATAAATAGAACTTATTGAGCCGAATAAAATTTTTAACGGGAAGCAATGCAAATAATTCTTTAAGCGTACTGTGCCTGCTCATCCATTTCACATCACTGCCCTGTTTTATCAATGTTTTTACATAATGATCAGCGCTTTTTACAAAATATATTTCACCCGGTTGTACCCAAAAGAATTTTTCTCTTCTTTCTTCAAACCGGATGAGTGAAGTATGAGCGGTTTGATCAGTTTTATTCACTGCGGAAATAAAGTTTCTTTTCTTTAAACTCATGCAGCCATACAACTCATAATTATCTAATCCCATAAACGATGTTTTAAAGTTTTGCTTCGATTATTCTTTCAGATAGTTATGTGTCGAAAAATAAAAGGAACAGGAACATTAATTATTGTTATCTGTTTTTTAAAGTGGCATTGCGGAGGATTTAAACTGCATTTATGCCCTAAATACTCATCCTTGTTGGTGTTCTTTGCAAACAAGTTTCCTATCCTTCATAATGCGTAAGAAAATCCCGGCGTTTATCCTCGTGTATATAAAACCTGCAGTATAATAATCAGGGAAATAATTGTTGAAAAACGTTTTTAAAATCAAAACATTGCTGGAGTTTAATAAGCCAGGGTTTGTTGGTGAAGAACAGCAACAAAGGCGTAAAATATATAGCAGCGGAACTACAAGGAAAATGTTATTGTAAATACAACCTATTTATACATTTCATTATTTGTTCAAATAATTCTTTACTGATATTGCAATCTGGTTTCCATACATCTTTTTGATCTTCCATAATCATACAAACAACTTCGTCAAAGCGCCTTACAAAAAAAAATGTTTCATCTTCAAATCCCACAAATTGAATTTGATAAACCTCGTTGTTTATTTCTGCATTCTTAACTTCCTGGTAAAACCCCTCTAACTCATATTGCTTCATACGATGCTGCACGTTTTTGAAAATTTTGGTTTAGAGAATTGTATTATTTCGACCAGTATATCTTTTTATCATAAACGATTTTATTTCAAAAGAGTTTACTAACCTGTAAATCATGCAACTTAACAACAAAAATGTGTAATTATTTTGCTCACCTAAATCTATGAGGGCTTCTTTTTAGCGGCTTTCTTAGTGCTCGTTGGTGTGCTTCACCAACAAGTTTCCTATCCTTCACAGGGCGTAAGAAAGTCCCGGCGTTTACCCTTGTGTATATAAAACCTGCAGTATAATAATCAGGGAAATAATTGTTGAAAAACGTTTTTAAAATTAAAACATTGCTGGAGTTTAATAAGCCAGGGTTTGTTGGTGAAGAACAGCATAACTGTTCGGAAAATGAATTTTAAAGCGGACAGCACTGTTGCACAAGCAAGCTTTAAAATTATTACTCCGGGAAAAAATAAAAATGGTAAGTCTCTACTCCTAATAAAACAAGTGTGCCTTATTGCATAAAGCTACACAGGAGGAGGCGCAGGCCAGACAAATACAAAGTATTCATTGAGACCACTGAAAAATAATTATGCACGAAATAAAACGCGTGGAGCGATCGGGTTTGTCTTGAATTTTCTTTGGTTACTTTCTTTTTTTCAAGAAAAAGAAAGTAACAATCTCTATTAAAAAGAATTAGTTCATTGAAGCAATGTAAAATATAATGAACGAGATAAAACAAGATATAAAAAAGTCTTCCGAACAGTTATGGTGAAGAACACTAACAAAGGCGTAGCCATATCAACAGCAACTACTTTATAACTTTTACATGCATATAAAGTTGATATTCGTACAAATTAAATCTGCGTGATGTTAAATAAAAGCAAGGCAAGTTATGGAGTTGATGCTCCCCGGGTTATTAGAAACCTGTTTATTGCCGGAGCTATTGCGGTTATTTTACCTTTCTTTTTGCCGGTTATAAAAGCAGGGAATATTAGTATTAATATAACCTGGTTGCCCTGGACGGGTGCATACCTTTTTTTAGGTGGTATTTTTATGTTGTTCTATTCCTTGTTTGGTAAATTCAAACACAGGGACCGCATGCTGAATATGATAAGCTGGAAAGGTAATGAACAGGTACTGGATATTGGTACCGGCAAAGGTTTATTAATGATTGGTGCAGCTAAAAAATTAATAACCGGCAAATCAACGGGCATTGATATCTGGAATGCAGAAGACCTGTCGGGCAATAATATGAAAAACGCTTTATTAAATGCGGAAATTGAAGGCGTGAAAAATAAAGTTGAAATTAAAAACGAAAATGCCATGCATATGAGCTTTGCTGATAATTCATTCGATATAATTCTTTCCAACTTATGTTTACACAATATCTATAACAAGGAAGGAAGATATTCCGCCTGCAAAGAAATAAGCAGGGTTTTGAAAAAAGGAGGAAGCGGCATTATTGCGGATTTCAGACATACCAAAGAATATAAAAGCAACTTTAATCAGCTTGGGTTGCAAACAACATTGTGTCCTGCAAATTACTTCACTACATTTTACTTTCCGCTGCTGAGAATTTTGGTACTTAAAAAATTGTAATGCTCCTGTTATCTATAGAATGAAGTTTTATTTTAGACATCGCCAAACTAACGATAAAATAATTTCATGAACCAATCAAATATAATTATTGCATTAAGTTCTTCTCTTTACGATCACGTGCATTGCACAACAACTGCGGTGCACATTATAAAACCATTGAAGACCGCGGGTGTAAAGGTCCATACAAAAACCGTGTATGATGTACTTGATAAACCGGAAGGCAAGTATGAACCAGGCAGTACCTTATGGTTACATTGATACTTATACAACATTGTATTAATTTTCTTATAAAGTTGTTTGCAAACTATAAATTTAAACAGCTTTGGAGTGAACCAAAACGTGTCAGGTTTCAAGAACCTGCACACTGATAATTACTTCTTCAAATACTCTTTGCTTATCCCGTCATACATATACAAATACTTATTCGTTTTACCGTCTTTATCAAAGAAGCTTTCCCATGTACTTAATGGTTCCCAAATGCAGGTGCCTTTTCCTTTGCCATTTGGAACATCAAACGCAATTTGATTTACTTCCTGTTTTTTATGCGAATACTCAACAACAATAACATCTTTGTTATAATGCTTTGACAGGTCTTCAAGGTTGTATTGCAGGTCGTCCAGTGTGCCATGCCATCTTGGATAATAGGATAACCCGATCACATCAAACGGAACGCCACGTTCAAGCATATTATCTAACCAAAATCTTGCTTCATCATTTTGTCCACCTAATGCAAGGTGCAGCATGATGGATGTTGAAGGGGAAACAAATTTCACTGCATTGACGCCTGCGTAAATCAATTGCGATAAGCTATCAAGATTATTGATGTAACCATCAGGCCATATCATTCCATGATTTATTTCATTGCCCACCTGCACCATATCAGGCGTTGTGCCTTGTTCTTTCAACTGCTGCATCACCATCTTTGTATAATCATACACGGATTGTTTCAACTGCATAAAATTCTCGCCTTCCCATGCTTTGGGTTTATATTGTTTTCCGGGGTCAGCCCAGTAATCGCTGTAATGAAAATCGAGCAGGAATTTCATGCCTGCTGCTTTAACACGCTTTGCCATTTCTTTTGTATGGGCCAGGTCACAAAAACCTTTTTTGGGGGAATAGCCACTATCATTTTGCGGGTCAACAAAAATTCTTAAGCGCACATAATTAAAGCCATGGTCTTTTAAAATTTGTATCGCATCTTTTTCAACACCCTTATCAGAAAACTTCATGCCTCTTGCTTCCAGTTCAGGCAGGAAAGAAATATCGGCGCCTAACATTTTATCAACCGGGGTTGAAGTAAATTTTGTTACAGGAAATGTATTGTTTGCTTGTGAAACATTATGTGCTGTGCCTGGCTGAATAGCTGCAATATCGGTGCCTCCGCTCCATTGCACACCATCTGCTTTTGCCTCAAAATGTATTAAAGACTTTGTTGTGCCCGATTGAACGATCACCTGGCATTTACCATTGAACAAATGCCGTTGTGCAACTGTATCATCAAACTTATCCTGCTCGTGGCTGCTTGGATCGCCGTTGCCTACGCCGATAATTTTTGCATCGCCGGTTAATGAAAAATGAACAAGATCATTTGCATCCGGAACCTCAACACCATTCTTATCAACAACGCTTATGTTTATTACGGAAACATCTTTTCCATCAGCCAGCATGGTTGTTTTATAAGGTGTAACAACAACATTTACAGGCTTGTCACTGGTTGCAACTTCCGTTATTAATTTTCTTCCGTTGCGGTAACCGATTGCCGTTAATGTTCCGGGTTCATAATTTACACTCCATTGCAAATGGCTGTTGCGCGGCATATCTTTTTTACCTAAACTTTTCCCATTTAAAAATAATTCAACATTATCCGCATTACTGTTCACCCAAACATCAATTGGCTGACCTTCTTTGCCTTGCCAATTCCAATGCGGCGAAACTTCCAATACATCTTTATCGCTCCACCAGCTTTTATAGTAATAAGAAATATTTTTTGGAAAGCCACAAACATCCAGCACACCAAAATGTGAATTGATGTTTGGCCATTCATAGGGCGTTGGCTCGCCGCGATAATCAAAGCCGGTCCATACAAAACCACCCATCCACCATTTGTAAGGTGCGCACATTTTCCACCAGCTTTCTGCAGTGCTGCTCCACCATGGATGCGTTGTGTCTTCGTCGGGAACATACGCATGCACTGTATCTTTTATATAAATACCACGCGTGGTTACGGTGCTGCCCATTTCAGTTCCCATCAAAGGTTGATAAGGATGTTCTTTATGATATGCCTGTATAAATTTTTCACGATAGTTAAAACCACGAACAGGAATTACTTCGTTCACGCCCTGGAAAACATTTCCGAGATCTGAAGCATACGTGCATGTTCTTGTAGGATCAAATTCTTTTTGTTTTTGAATTAATGTTTGCGCAATGCGTTTGCCATAACTTGTTTGCTGAATGGCAAATTCTTCATTGCCGATTGACCAGATAAAAATACCCGGCCTGTTGCGGTCACGCTTGATAATCCTTTCTAACTGGCTTACATATTCATCGCTGCTGTTCAATAAACGTTGTTCTTCCAACACCAACATCCCCAAACTATCACATGCATCCAGCAATTCAGGTGTAGCTGCATTATGACTTGTACGGTACGCGTTCACGCCCATTTGTTTTAATAAACGAACACGATAATATTGCAGGTAATCAGGCAATGCAGCACCAACGCCTGCTGCATCCTGGTGATTACACATGCCGTGGATTTTTGTATAAACTCCATTCACAAACAAACCACTGTCTGTTATATTAATGGTGCGAATACCGAAGCGAATTTTTTCGCTGTCAATTATGTTGCTGTTATTTTTTACCAACACAATTGCGCGATACAAATAAGGATCATCCACACTCCACAATTTTGGATTGGTAACAGTAATTTTTTGTGTAATGGTTTTTGTATTGTTTGATAAAACTGAAATGGTTTGTGCTGATGATCTCCCGATAATATTCCCATTGCGATCTGTTATGTATGATGTAACCGAACATTTTGATGAATCAGGATTTTGATTTTGTACAGTTGATTGAATGTTTACGGTTGCACTCTTTCCTTTTACATCACTAAAAACAAAAACACCATCGGTTGCAATGTGTGTATTGTTATATTCATTCAGCCAAACATGGCGATAGATTCCTGCGCCTTCATAAAACCAGCCTTCATATTGTGTTGCATCCACGCGGACAGTAATAACATTATCGCCATAAAAATTTATGAAGTCAGTGATATCATAAGCACAACCAACATAGCCACTTTTATTATTGCCGACAAAAAATCCATTCACCCATATCATCGCATCACGAAAGATTCCATCAAACTGAATTTGAAAACGATGGCCGCTATCGGTTATGGGGATTGTAAAATGTTTTCGATACCAGCCAATGCTTGTTGCAGGATATAAACCGCCAACCGTTTTATAACCGTGGCTTATCAAATCGCCTTTATCATTATTATCAAAAGGCAATTCAACCACCCAATCATGTGGCAGGTTCAGCTTTCGCCATGTACTGTCGTCGAACAATTGATCTGCAGGTGTTCCGTTTCCAACTCCTGATTTTGAAAATATGGTAACAGTGCTGTAATTAAAATCTTTTGCAGGATCATCTGCACTACCAAAAGCAAACATCCAGTTGTTATCGAAGTTTTGTTTTCTTAAAGGAAGTTGTTGTGAAAATAAATTAGTGGCAGTTACAGTTAATATGGCTAAAAAATAAAATCGTTTGGCTTGCATGTGAACTTATTTGGTGAGTTAAGCGAATATCGAAAGAAAATTTTACTTGATTGCCTGCTAACAATAATTGAATAAATAATCGCTGTACCTATTCATTGCAATTCAGGTTCCGAAGGGCATTCTTGAAAGGTATGTGTGAAGGCCGCGGGTATGATGGAGCATAATGTTTTCGTTTATATAATGTTTGAACAATCTATTTATCTATTATCCTATTCATTCTAATAATTAAAAGTTGCACCGGCAACACACAACCTTTAATGTTTTTCAAAGAAGAACATATTCCCTGATAAAGCCCCTGCATCTCCGCTCATAAGGGTGTTACAGAATCTTTTATAAAAGTTACATCATTTACAGTTTCAGATGTAAAGTTCCATTGCTCAAACTTAAAGCTGTATATTACAAATCATTGATATTTTGCTTACAGTTGTGCTGTATAAATTTTAGTCCTTCTGATTTTAAAAGA
>JABDAV010000114.1:0-9809 GCA_013289015.1 Bacteroidota bacterium
TTATCATTTAAAAGTAAAAAAAGAAGATAGTGCTATTGTAAAAGGTTCTTTTGCATGGTTAGGTAAACAGTCAGATGAATTTCCAAGCGGTGAAGAAAAATTTGGAGTAACCGTTCAGCCAGAGAAAGTATCAGTAATCGGTATTCCTGTTACAAATCAACAATCAAAAAGTTTGCTGGCTTTTTTCCTGATAGGATTATTAACAGGTATAATTGCAGCCTTTACTCCTTGTTTATATCCATTGTTTCCTGTTACCATAACATACTTTATGCATCATTATGGCAGCAGAAAACAAGGAATAAAAAATGCTTTGATGTATTCGCTTTGCATCATTCTTATTTATGGCATACCAACAACATTGCTTACGTTGATTTTTGGTGATACAATTTTGTATAGAATTTCTGTGCATCCGGTAACCAATCTCATCTTCTTCGCCATCTTTATAACTTTTGCTATTTCTTTTTTTGGTGTATTTGAAATAACGCTTCCGTCGTCATGGGCAAACAAAACAGATAAGCTTGCCGGCAAAAAAGGTTATACAGGAATATTTTTTATGGCGCTTACCTTAGTAATTGTTTCATTCAGCTGCACCGGGGTATTTGCGGGACAATTATTAAGTTACTTATCTTCCGAAGGTGTTTCTGCAGGGCCAATCGGAGGCATGTTTGGTTTTGGGGCAGGGTTGGCGTTGCCGTTTACATTGCTTGCATTATTTCCTTCTTTAATTCACTCACTGCCTAAAAGTGGTGGATGGTTAAATACAGTTAAAGTAAGTTTTGCTTTTATTGAAGTTGGTCTTGCTTTGAAATTTTTAAGCAATGTAGATCTCATTTACAAATGGCGCTTATTAGACCGCGAAATATTTATTTCGTTATGGATCGTGCTTTCAGTATTGCTGGGTTTATATCTTCTTGGTAAAATAAAGTTCTATCATGATAGTGATGTAAAACACATAACTATCACAAGACTGTTTTTTGTGATTGCTTCTTTCACTTTTGCATTATATCTTTTGCCAGGTTTATGGGGTGCGCCTTTGAAAGCATTAAGCGCATGGATCCCTCCTGAATACACTCAGGATTTTAATTTGTCCCACATACAATCTTCAGGCATTGTAAGCAACAACAAAAGTGATGCACCCGCACCCAAAAAATTTGCGGATAAAATCGCTGCACCATATGGACTGAAGGCATATTTTGATCTGGATGAAGGCATTGCTGCTGCAAAGATTTTACATAAGCCTGTCATGCTTGATTTTACAGGATATTCATGCGCCAACTGCCGCAAAATGGAAGCTGAAGTTTGGAGTGACCCGGAAGTATTAAAACGTATCAGTCAGAATTTTGTATTGATAAGTTTATATGTTGATGAACCTACTGACCTGCCTTCTGCTGATCAATATAAAAATAAAAAAGGCCAAGACATAACAACTTATGGCGAAAAAAATCTTGATTATGAAATTAGCAAATTTGGTTTTAACGCGCAGCCTTTATACATGTTCATGGATGATGATCAAAATGTTTTAAGCGATATTAAATATGGTTATGATCCTGATGTTGATAAATTCATTCATCACTTAGATGAAGTGAAAGCAAAATTTGAAAACACTTCATCAAAACAATAAATTCTTTAACAAAATTTCTTTGCCGATCTTTTATATTTTATAAAAAATTAAAATAGGTGCAAAACAGATTGCAATAACTTTAGTTTTTCTCTCACTATAAAACTTAACGTATGGAAACGAAAAATCTGCCTTCTGAAGCACAACAAAAAAGCTGGACAGATAACCTTGGCGAAACCCCTTCAAACCTGAAAGATAAAGCAGAGGATATGGCTGATAAAGTTGGACACGATGCAAGCGATCTCTGGCAGGCGACTGAAGCAAAAGCAGGTGAATTGCTGGATAAAATAAAATCAGGAGAAATTACTGAAGAAACAAAAGAAAAGCTGAATGAAATTGCCAATGAAGCTAAATCACTATGGAATAAAATAGTTGATAAGTTTGATAGCAATTCTGAAGAAAAGGCCTGATAAAAATTTCGCTTTCTTTAAAACAACATTATCTTAAACGCATCCTTTATAATTGATGCGTTTTTATTTTCCAAGATAAATATCAGGAATCTGTAATCCTGTTTTTTCAACATCCCAGATAATGCCTGAAACTTTCCATCCCTGCGGTGTTTTTATCAATTGAAAACTATTTACGCCACGCTCCTTCACAATATCGTTGCTGTTAATATAAGTTTTATAAGTGCTTATGCGTTGTGCAATATTGCCAAACTGGTCTGTGCGTCCATAAATTTCCTGCTCATTAAATGATGTTATTTTAGTTGATTCCACATAATTCTTGTAGGCTTTTATGAAATCACTGATAGATAATATCTGTGCAGTATCCGAAATATAATTTATCAGTTGTGCCTGCGGGATAAAATAATACTGAATACTATCGTAACGTGGTTGTGCACCACTTTTAAAACTGATGGCCGCATAAGCATCGTCTACTGCTTTTTTAATGGCAGCCTCATCAGGTGCAACATAGGCGTTTGCCTGGGTTGTATTGTTGCCGGTTGAAACAGAGTTGCATGAATAAAATACAATTACAGGTAAAGCAAAAATGCTGAAGATATATTTCATAACAGGATTGTTTTTTTAATAAAAATATATTGTTTAGCTTTTGTTTCAATAATTTCAATTGCCATTATTATAAATAACACAAAATCTCCACCATAAAATATCCATTGCCATGAAAAAGTATATCTTTCTTTTTTACCTGCTATCAATAACAACTATGCTTACTGCACAAACTTCAACGGGTATTTTTCAACACCAGTCTGATGTTGGCAATACACAAACGGGCAGTGCTGCTTACAACGCGCAAACACAGGAATATACAGTTGAAGGATCAGGAAATAATATCTGGTTCAATCATGATGGATTCCATTACGTGTACACGCAATTAACCGGTGATTTTATTTTACGCTGCAATGCATCTTTTATTGGTAAAGGTGTTGAACAACACCGCAAGTTTGGCTGGATGATCCGTTCATCATTAGACAGCACTTCTGCCTGTGCAAGTGTTGCTGTACATGGCGACGGGCTTACTTCGCTTCAATACCGAAAAAATAATAACGACAGTATGAAGGAAGTAAAATCTGCTTTAACTGCTGCAGATATTATCCAGTTTGAACGCAGGGGCAACACATACATAATGTCTGTTGCACATAAAGGCGAAATTTTTACAGAAGACAGCATTCAGCTTGATCTCGGCGATAATGTATATGCAGGATTATTTGTGTGTTCGCACAATGCATCGGTAAAAGAAAAAGCTACGTTTAATAATGTGCGTATTGTAATTCCTGCACCGCCAACACTTGTTCCCTACAAACAATATTTAGGCAGCCAGTTGGAGTGGATGGATCTTGCAACAGGCAACAGCAAAATCATTTATCAATCACCACGTTCTTTCCAGGCGCCTAATTTTATGAAAGATGGAAAATCGCTGATCTATAACAGCGATGGAATTATTTACAAATTTGATCTTACCACAAACAAACCTTCTGTTATAAATACAGGCTCTGTTGTTCAAAATAATAATGATCATGTTATGTCATTTGACGGTACGATGCTGGGCTTAAGCAGTGGCAGCAACAATGATAATATTTCAAAGGTTTATACAGTTTCAATCAATGGCGGAGAGCCTAAGAACATCACACCAACAGGCCCTTCTTATTTGCATGGCTGGAGTCCCGACAAAAAATTTATTGTATTCACCGGGCAACGCAATAATGAATTTGATATTTATAAAATTGCATCAGACGGTAGTGGTAAAGAAATGAAGCTTACTGATACAAAAGGTTTGGATGATGGCCCGGAATATTCGCCTGATGGGAAATATATCTATTTCAATTCTGTAAGAAGCGGCACGATGCAGGTTTGGAGAATGAAACCAGATGGCAGCGATCCGGAACAACTTACCAATGATGAATTCAATAACTGGTTTGCACATGTTTCTCCCGATGGCAAGTGGATTGTTTTTATATCTTTTCCAAAAGAAGTTAGCCCAAGCGATCATCCTTTCTACAAACATGTTTATATAAGATTGATGCCTGTTGATGGCGGCAAACCCAAAGTGCTCGCTGCGGTTTATGGCGGACAAGGAACAATGAATACACCTAACTGGAGCCCGGATGGTAAATCTATTGTTTTTGTAAGCAACAGTAATTTTCTTTCGCCCATATATTCAACGGAAGTGGTGAACACTCATAATTAGATAACCGGCGCATATTCCTGTTTATCGGTTTACCTACGTGTTAAGTGTGTTTACCTACTGTTTTATCTGTTAAACCTAAAGCGGATTTATTATATCAATAACCATAAATATTTTCGTACCATAAATTAAAAGAACAATTAAATGGACAGAGAGGAAAGAAAGAGATTGAAGTACGAGGCGAGAAGGCAAATACATACTAATGGCGGCAATAGAATATGGAGTGGCTTGTTATTGCTTGTTGCAGGTGGGTTGTTAATGGCCAGGCAATTAGGCGCAGATATACCTGCCTGGATATTTCATTGGGAAATGCTGATAATTGCAATAGGATTACTAATAAGTTTTAAAAGTGGTTTTAAAAATATGGGTGGTATTATAATGATATTGGTTGGTGTTGCTTTTTTGCTGAATGATATTATACCAAACGCCCATATGGAAAACTTTATATGGCCTGGAATTTTAATGATAGTGGGCGTTGCTTTTATATTAAGGCCGCGTTCTCAAAAAATGCATTGGAATAAATGGGAAGGCCATGAAAAAGGCTGGGATAATTATGGCGAGAACCTCAAAAACAAAATTATAGACAAAAGCACTCCACCTCAACCTGAACCAATGGAAGATGATGCAGAGTACATTGAAGTTAACTCAGTGTTCGGCAGCGTTAATAAATTAATTCTTTCGAAAAATTTTAAAGGCGGCGAGATAAATGCTTTTATGGGTGGTGCAGAAATTAACCTGATGCAGGCAGATATAAAAGGGCCGATACAACTTGAAATAAATACAGTTTTTGGTGGGGCCAAATTATTTGTTCCGGGTAGCTGGCATATAAAGAATGAAATAACAGCCGTGTTCGGTGGTGTTGAAGATAAACGCAATGCAAATATCGCTTCTATTGAATTAAACAAAACGCTTACAATAAAAGGGGCTTGTGTTTTTGGCGGAATTGAGATAAGAAATTTTTAATACTATTTCATACAACATCAAATTATTAGTGCGGTAATGTTTTTGCAGAGCGTTGAATAACTACAAAGGCATATATAATTCTATTGATTTGATGAATATACCTAATCAATAAAAACAGTTAACCTCCGATCAAATAAAACTGAAACATTTAAACCAAAAAACATGAAGTGGTATCTTGCAAAACTGGTTTACAGAATTTTATGCGGAGATGGAAAACACACACCGCAGTTTGATGAACAGCTACGCCTGATAAATGCAGAGAATGAACTGCACGCTTTTCAAAAAGCAAGAGTATTTGGCCATCGTGAACAGGATAATTTTTTGAATGCATCTGAAAAACCGGTGCTTTGGAAATTTATTGATGTATCAGAAGTTCATGAATTAAGCAGTCTTAATGACGGAGTTGAAATTTACTCACGCATTTCAGAAGAAGAGAATGGCGACATCTTTACAAAACTTACACTGTTACGTGCCGCACATCTCCAGGAAAACTTTATGCATACATCAATGCAGTTAAATTAATATTACAAGTTTAATATCATATTAATTTGAACTCAATTGAATCTAACAGGCGGCTGTTGCTGCTAAATGCAAGCTGGTGGAGCATTGCAGGCTTGATCCATGCTTTTATACTGCTGAGCTTAGGCATTACTGTAAACGAAACAATTGTAGATACATCGATCACATTCGGACTTATGGGCGCATTATGTTTTCTTATAGTAAACAACATGCGCTATTATTTGCCAAGGCAGGAAAAATATTGGTATATACTTTTTGTAAGCCTTGCAGTTAGCGGCATATGTTCAGTGGTTTCAAAATTATTGCTCAACTTATTCCTTGGCAATGATACGATGTATATAAACCAGCTATATCAATCAACAGGTTTAAGATTCGGTATAGGTTTTCTATTAGTAAGTTGTATTGCAATGATGAGTTTATTATGGTACAATCAACAGGATCAAAAAAAAATGGACGCACATAAAGCAGAAACAGAGCAATTGGCGAGGGAGGCTGAATTATATAAATTAAGACAACAATTGCAACCGCATTTTTTGTTCAACAGTTTAAATTCAATCAGTGCATTAACAGCCCTGCAGCCTGAAAAGGCGAGACATATGATCAACCAGCTAAGTGAATTTTTGCGGGGCACTTTGCGAAAGGATGAGAAGCAATGGAATACACTTAAAGAGGAAATGCAATATCTTGAACTGTATCTTGAAATTGAAAAAGTAAGATTTGGTCACAGGTTGCAAACTGCTGTTGATTGTGATGAAGCTTCACTTGATCTGAAACTGCCTTCCCTGCTTTTACAACCTGTTGTAGAGAATGCAATCAAGTTTGGTTTATACGATACAACAGGTGATGTGCTTATTAAAGTAAAGGCGCAAAAAAAAGATAACAGTCTTGAAGTTTTCGTTGAAAATCCTTTTGATCCTGAAACATCACAACCTTTAAAAGGTACTGGTTTCGGATTGCCTTCGATACAAAGAAGATTATTTTTATTGTTCGCAAGGCAAGACCTGTTGATCACTAAAAAAGAAGACAATCATTTTACAACAATCATTCTTATTCCTCAAACTGTATGAATGTAATTATTATTGATGATGAACCACTGGCAAGAAGTATCGTAAAAGAATACCTGCGCTCTTATAACGATATAACTATCGTTGCCGAATGCAATGATGGTTTTGAAGGATTGAAAGCGATCAATCAATATGAGCCCGATCTTATTTTTCTGGATATTCAGATGCCTAAAATAAATGGCTTTGAAATGCTTGAGCTGATAGAAAACCCTCCTGTAGTGATCTTTACAACGGCTTTTGATGAATACGCTATTAAAGCTTTTGAAAGCAATGCAGTTGATTATTTATTAAAACCTTTTAGTAAAGAACGTTTTGATAAGGCAATTCAAAAATATATTCAGCAGAAAAAGACAGCGCCTGGGAAAACCGAGGCAATACTGGAAAGTGCTGCGCAATCACCCATACAACAAAACCGTGTTGTGGTAAAAGATGGCAGCAAGATCAAAATAATTCCTATATCCCAAATTCAATACCTGGAAGCTGCAGATGATTATGTAAAAATTTTTACTGCTGAAGGTTCTTTTCTCAAGAAAAAAACAATGAACTATTTTGAACAATCACTGCAACTTTACCAGTTCGCACGCATACACCGTTCTTATATTGTAAACACGCAATTAATTACACGCATTGATCAGTATGAAAAAGACAGTCATCTCGTGTTACTGAACACAGGCGCTAAATTACCCGTAAGCAAAGCAAGTTACGCTAAACTGAAGGAAGTATTGGGTATATGAATGAAAAAGCCGGTGTTTCCAGCAGCAGGGTACAGGTAGAGCATATTATTCGCAAGCAAAAAGTATTCAGAATATTGGGGGAACGATACACAAACAGAAGAAGACGTTTTGGATTGAGAGTAAACCTGATCGCCGGTATTTATAATTATTAATTATATAATGTTTTTTTCGATTAATGCAAGAGGTCTATTTTCTCTTTGCAGGTTTTAATGGCATTGCCCCATACAAAAGTGTACCGATTGGCATTGGCTCCTAAAAAACCTTCTATCAAAACAGATATTGAAGAAACTAATCCTGCTCTTATCGCTCAATTAAATCAGCAAAAATTAATAGCTGCTTAACCCGAACTCAGGTTGTAAAACAAATAAATAATCCTCCCGGATGCAAAATTTATACTTTTTGGTTATACAGCGGCCTTGTGCTTAAACCCCCGCCTGTTTGTAAAATTCAATAATAAAAAAGGCTGCCTTGCTTTTAAGACAGCCTCTTTTAAAATATAAAAACTTTGAAACGTTATTCACCTACTACTTCAAATTCAACTTCGGTACTGTTGCCATTACCAAAATCTATACTGGCTTTGTATGTACCCAGTTCCTTAACGTCATCTGTAATGGAGATACGCTTGCGGTCAATTACATAACCTTTCTGATCGCGGATAGCGCGTGAGATCTGCAGAGAAGTAACACTGCCGAATATCTTCCCGCTGGTACCGGTTTTAGCACCGATCTTTAAAGGAGATTCTTTCAATACATTAATTACCTTATTGATCTCAGCGAGCATGGCGGCTTCTTTTTTAGCCTGCACTTTCATGCGCTCGTCTAATTGTTTTTTATTGGAAGCATTTGCCTCAACAGCAAATTTGCCGGGAATAAGATAATTGCGCGCATAACCGTTCTTTACGTTAACCAGTTCATTAGCAGCGCCAAGATTATCTATATCCTGTATTAATATTACCTGCATTTTTAAATTTTTTAGCTGTGAGCTGTGAGCGATCAGCTTTGAGCGCGTAGCTCGTGGCCCAAGACTCTTAGCTTTCTATTTTAATAAATCAGTTACGTAAGGCATTAATGCCATCTGGCGTGCTTTCTTTACTGCATCGCTTACTTTGCGCTGATATTTCAGTGAATTACCTGTAAGGCGGCGGGGAAATATCTTTCCCTGGTCGTTCACAAATTTTTTCAGGAACTCTACGTCTTTGTAGTCAACGTATTTAATGCCATACTTTTTAAAGCGGCAGAACTTCTTCTTTGGCTTTTCCGCTTTAATGGCGGTAAGGTATTTTATTTCATTTGCTTTGGCCATAACTATCCCTCCACTTTTTCGGTTCCTGTTGGTACGCCACTTCTCTTTTTTGCATTGTACTCAACGGCGTATTTGTCGAGTGCAGTGATCATGTGACGAAGCACCTGCTCATCACGTAAAAGCTGAATCTTCAGCTTTTCATTGAAGCTGGATGGCGCACTATATTCCAGAACCCAGTAAATACCTGTGGTTTTTTTCTGGATAGGATACGCCAGTGATTTTAATCCCCAGGGATTGCTGTGCACAACATTGCCGCCGTTTTCAATAATGAAGTCAGAATATTTTTTCTGAACGGCTTTAAATTCCTCATCGGAAAGCACAGGGGTAAAAATCACCATCAATTCATAATTGTTCATTACCCTGTTTTGTTTTAAAGTTTAAAAATTATTAAGGGCGGCAAAAGTAGGAAAAAAATGGTGATTAATTAACTTCTTTTAAATAGCAATCCCGGCTTAACCTTTCACTGCAAAAACCTTTAGGCTTACATTAACAGTATTGCTTAATACCGCACTGCTGCCGCCAACATTAAAATCTTCGCGGTTAATGGAAAAGTCTCCTGAAAAAACAAGCGCATCCCCGTTGTTCTCAACAGTAAAAGGAAATGAAATTGTTCGCTCTGCTCCTTTTATGGTAAGATGCCCTGAAACGCTGTAACCGCTACCGGTTTTGGTAATAGCAGTTGAAACAAAACTAATGGTTGGATATTGGGCTGCATTAAAATAATCTTCTTTTTTCAAGTGGCTGTCACGTGATTCAAATCCTGTATTAATGGTATTAACGTCCACTGAAACATTAAACATAGAAGCAGCTATATTTTGTGGATCAAATTTTATTGTGCCTGTTAAACCTTTCAAATCTCCGTTCGTATTCAGGCCAAAGTTTTTAATTGTGAAATTTACCTGGCTTTTATCATCAACAGGTTTGTATTCCTGGGCTTTAATGGTTAAAATACCTGTCAATAAA
>JABDAV010000115.1 GCA_013289015.1 Bacteroidota bacterium
TTACCAAAGAAGTTATGCCATCATGATGAATGATCCTGTTACGGCGATTGGCAAGAATATCACCTTGAATATCTAAGCAAACAAAATTTTGCAACCAGCCTGAAAGGCCTACCTGCATTGGTTTTGCTGATGTATTCTTAATCGTATATTTTAAAATGGTTCCCGGTGTTGCAGATTCTTTTGCATTCATTGGAATGAATGGCGAATACACTTCTGATGAAACAGTAACCGGTAATTTTTTTGTTTTTGAATTATAGTTGATCGTAGCAATCGGATATTCACCAATGAATGATATATCATCAAAATCTTTTTTACTCAAATCAGCACTTACCGTTTTACCATCCTGTTTGATCTTTATATTGAAGCCCTGATCAATATAACTTTTCGGTTCAAATGTTTTATAACAAACCGTCCACGGACCAAGTGCTGTATTGAAATGCGTTAATGAATCAATGCCGTAACCTGTGTTATATGCATTGTTATATATCCACCAGTTTGCCAAAGTTCCATCACCTCTAACATATAACTGGCCTGCAGCAATTCCGCCGCAAGGCATTCCAATGGTTAACAATTCATCACCCTTGAAAACTCTTTTTTGATTGTTGTATAAAGATGCTTTCCATGATGCAGGGAGATTTTTATTTTCCGGAACGTGATGTGATGAATCAACAGGCTGCGAAAATGTTATGACGGCGCTAATGAGAAAACTTATAATAAGAAAAGATTTTTTCATACTTAAAAATTTAAAACTTAATCAGCAGCTTTTACAAGCATCATTTTCGTCCATAAAAATTTATTGTTGTCTGCCGTTGGTTTAAATTGAATGGTGGCAGCATTGTTCACCCCGGTTATATGAATATTGCCTGCAAACATTTCTTTTATTTTTTCTTTAGCAGCAGCAGATGATGATTGCCAGTTAGATATTTGTGTTTGCCGCTGCCACAAAGAAAAATCGCAACCGTGTGGCTGTTTTGCATAAGAGATAAATAACTTGTAATTACCGGCAGGCATATCTCCCAACACCACTTTCAACAGGCTGTTATGAGTAGCAGTAATATCAAAACTCTGACCTTCATCATTGTTATCCCAAACTGCTTTCACATCAATATCTTCACCCAATACAACATTTGAAAATTGCGGATAAATATTGATGGTATCAGGAATGTAAACCCTGGTATTTTCATTAGTATTTACAGATGTCAACTGCGGCGATCTGTCGCAATAAAAGTAACTGACCGAAGTATATAAACCGGGAACAGCATTGTGCTCGCCACCATGTTCAATGCTTTGATAAATGCTTTTTTCAAAAGACATTTTATCTGTGAGATAAAACCGGTAGCCACCCGTTCTTGCAAATGCCAATGAATAATCTAATGCGCCATGTAAAGGCAAACTCATTTTAGCATCCCAACGGTTTAATAAAGCGTACCAGCCACCATTAAAATAATCTTCGGAGCCTGTGCCATGAAAGCGCATTTCGTTATCAATAACCGTTGAATCATCACCTTCAAAAAAGATTGTCATGCCTGTTTTTATGCCTTGTGCCTGCAACACAGAACCAACATAATGACCTTTACCCTGTATGCTTAAAAACACATGCGGCTCGCCATCTTTTGTTCTTTCACTGTTTCGGTAAGCATAAAATTTCCCTTCTTTATCTACATTGCGTGATTGAAGTGAATAATAAATTTTTGCATGAACATCGATATTCGGTAACACACTATCCTTCGCATTTAAATAACTGAATTCTATTCTTGCTTTTTTATCAAAAGGCATTGGTAAAAAACTATAACAAGTATTATTTTCTGACCCGATCAACAAGCCTTGCATAGAAGGTTTGCCGAATGCGAAACCAAAAAAATCTGCAACCGGACAATCGATAGCCGGTGTTTTTTCATCATCCCAAAACACCCGAATGATAATATTCTTGTACAACGATGCAAAGCTGCCTGACGGACTAATTTCAATCCCTGTTATTCTTCCGCCTGCATTCAATGTAAAAGCTTGTTTTATATCGCCGGGTTTAATGGAAAAAGATGTATCAACCGTTTTTGTACCCTCATTATTTAAAGCGATTGCTTTTGATTTATTCACTTCATTATTATTCCATAAACCGCTGATGGAAGCCAATGCATTTTTTACATCATTGCCAATGCTTGCAGTGAATGGTTGCACCGATGTTCCTTTATTATATAACCTGTAACCGATCTGGTGAAACATCATCTTCTTACCCCTGCTAACAATAACACAGTGCCTTTGAAAAAGTATCGGGTAATAACAATAATATCCGCCTAATTGATTGCCGCAAAGGGGCTGCACAAAAGGAAAAACTTTGCCGGAAAAAAGATCCATATAATTAATGGAAAGGGCAGGTTGTTTTACATCATCAATATAAAAATCAAGTGTATCTGTTGTTGGTGTGGGCGTCCAGATGCGATTAATAACACCTGCACCTTTTACATCAAAAATCACAAGAGAGCTATCGGCATTTCTTCTGATAAATGAATATTCCCCACCAAAACCATCGTTGTTACCACCGGTTGTATCATAACTTGAAACTTCAGCTGAGTAAGTGTTTGAGCGATATGCCGGCAACTCACCGATGTTATAAAACTGTTTCAGTTCATCAACAGCAGTAATTGTTTTTTGTGCGTACATGCAAGTTGTCATGCATAACATCAGTATGCATAAAAAGGTTGATCTCATCATGGCGAATATTTATTATTATAAGTGTTGCGCTATTAACATTATTAGACAACAATTATTTAATAATGTTCTGAGCACGTCATGTCGGGGCAACGGGATATCTCATTAATTCCAATCACTAAAAAACCTGAGATCCCTCCTATCGTCGAGATGACGGTTCAATCCGTATTAATCAATCTTAAAATTTTTATCACATATTCATCAGCCATTAAACTTACTGCTTCAGTTATTCCATTATTTTATATCCTTTAAGTGCATAATATAATATGAATATGAATAATGGAATCGGTACAAGAAATCCCGTTGCCATACCGTAGTTATCTGCTACAGCTCCCATTAAAGGAGGAAACACTGCTCCGCCTGCAACAGCCATAACTAAAAAAGAAGAAGCTTCTTTAGTATTATGTCCAAGTGATTTGATGGCTAATGCAAAGATTGTAGGAAACATAATCGACATAAAAAAGAAAACTCCGTAAAGCGCTATCAGCGAAGCCCAGCCAAGCTCCAAAGACACTATCGGCAAAAGAATACAAACTGCAAGTGAATAAAAAGCAAGCATTTTTGTAGGTTTAAAATACCTCATTAAGGCACTACCGGAAAAACGCCCAAGCATAAATAACAAAAAGCCAAGTGATAAGAAATACGGTGCATATTCCACATCAAATCGTGGATGCATGTCATGGTCAGTAACAAAATTTATCAGGTAACTAAACACACCGGTTTGTGCAGCCACATAACACGCCTGTGCAGCAAAGCCCAGCGTGAAATGCCTGTTCTTCCATAATGGTTTTGGAGATATATATCCCGGATCATCAACACCTGTTACTATTCCTGTTTCTGAAGTTTGTGTTATAGCACCATGCGCCGCATTTTCATCTGCCTCCGTTATCTCAGGTAATTTTATTCGCATAAAGACGAATGCAATAGCCAAAACAACCAGCCCGATTATAGCAAAAGGTAAAATAATTGAAATCATTTTTTTACCTTCTACATGGCTCTGGTTACCGTAAATATATAAAGCAATCAATGGCCCGATCATCCATGCAAGCCCGTTGAATGATTGTGAAAAATTGATGCGTCTTTCTGCCGTTTCGGGCGGCCCTAATTTTGTTGTATATGGATTAGCAGCAGTTTCAAGTGTTGCCAATCCTGCACCAATGATCAGCAGGCAGATCAGGAATAAAATGAATGATTGAAGCGTAGCAGTTCCCGCAGCAATCAAGGCACCGGCTGCAAAAAGAGAAAGCCCGAAAATGATGCCTTTTTTATATCCGTATTTTTTTATAAACCTTCCTGCTGGTATGGCCATTCCAAAATAAGCGCCATACAGAGAAAACTGAATAAAGCTGGATTCCCATTTTTTCAAATGAAGCATCATTTGAAAATTTTTATCCAATGTATCGAGCATGCCATGCGCTATCCCCCATAGAAAAAATAATGCGCTGATTGCAGCAAATGGTCCGAGATAATTAATACCGTCTTTTACAAAGAGTGATGGTCTTTTATTTTTCATTTGGCAAATCCTTTTTTATTTATACAACGCACCATAATTATTGCAGGCACGATAATCGGCACCTTCAGTTTCAGAACCAAAAGCATTCCATGCAGAAGGCCTGAAGATTCTTTCGTCATCAACATTATGCATACAAACCGGGATGCGTAACATGGCAGCCAACGTAATTAATTTATCGCCAACATGGCCATAACTAATTGCACCATGATTTGAACCCCAATGCAACATTACATTGTACACATCAGTGAATGCACCCTTGCCTGTTATGCGTGGTACAAACCATGTTGTAGGCCATGTAATATCAGTGCGTTTATCCAATGTATCATGAACGTTCTGCGGAAGATCGATTGTTTCGCCTTCTGCTATTTGCAATACGGGGCCAACACCTCTTACTAAATTGATGCGGCACATCGTTACAGGCATTCCGCCTTTGGTTACAAATTTTGATGAATAACCACCACCTCTGAAATAACCCTTGTTGCCAGGATACCATGTTGTTGCCTGTAAACATGCATCTGCTTCATCATCATTAATTTTCCAGAAAGGTTTCATAACAGGCTTGCCATCTTTTTTTTGTTGACCTGTTCCATCTAATGTCGCAGAACCGGAATTGATAAGATGAATGAACCCGTTAGCTGCTGCTGCATCAGGCTTCCAGCCTGTAACGCGTTCAACAGCTTCCGGGCTCCAGTATGTTCTTACATCGGCAAATATCTGAGCAGTGTTGGTAAGCAAATAACCAAACAACATGCTGATACCATTGAAGCAATCATTTTCTGTTGCAACCATGTATGGCGCACGAATACCATTCCAATCAAATGATGAATTCAATATAGCTTCAGAAAAATCACCATTGGGCAAAAAATCTGTCCATTGACGTTGGCCCTGGAAACCTGATACAATTGCATTATGGCCTAATGCCTCTTCACCAAAACCTTTATCTTTTAAATGCGGATTGCCTTCCATTAAATCACGCATGATCAACGTCATCTTTACAACAAATTCCCAGTCTTTATCTTTTTGTTCTCTTGACGATTGTTTGTTTGATTCATTTGCCAGATCGTCACCTTCTTTACAATTTTGCTTCACCCATTGCAATGCTTTTTCAAACTCTGATTCATCATAAATTTTCTTTTCAACACGGCGCAATACTTCAGAGGAGTCAACATATTCATTGCGCATGCCAAGGTATTCACGGAAGAAATCAGGAACAACAATGGAGCCTGCAATTCCCATCGAAACAGAACCAATTGCCAGATAAGATTTGCCACGCATGATAGCCACTGCCAAACCTGCCTGCGCAAAATTTAATAAGCGTTTTTTTACATCTGCAGGAATTGTTTCATCCCCCAAATCCTGCACATCTCTTCCATAAATTCCAAACGCAGGTAAACCAAACTGGTTATGCGCTGCAAGCGTTGCTGCTAAATAAACAGCGCCCGGCCTTTCCGTTCCGTTAAAACCCCAGATTGCTTTTGGCAACAAAGTATTCATATCCATCGTTTCGCTTCCATAACACCAGCAGGGCGTAACAGACAACGACACACCAACATTATTACTTTCAAACTTTTTTGCGCATTGCGAAGCCTCATACACACCGCCAATGCATGTATCTGCAATAACACATTGCACCGGAGAACCATCAGGATAGCGTAACTCCTTTTCATATAAGGCGGCAACATTTTGCGCCATCTTCATTGTAGTTTCTTCTAACGATTCACGAATGCCGCCTAATCGACCGTCAATAATCGGGCGAATGCCAATCTTTGGATAATCTGTTTGTTTATTCATAAATCAAGTTTGTGAATGGTGAGTTGTGAATAGTGAGTGATGAACATCGTAATTATTTATTACTGACAATTGGCCACTCACGACTCACTATTTAAATGCTGTTTGTACTTCGTTTAATGTAACACCCAATATTTTTTGACTGATTGCATCCAATGCTTTTTCATTACCCGTGAAATGATATACTGCCTGTTTATGTACGATCGATTGATTGGGTTGTAGAAATGCAGCAGGCGATACGCTTTCAATTTCATAGAACGGTCCCATTTGCGAACCATCAGCCAACGGGCCATCATTGTATGCATTTACTGCATCGCCGGAGAACGATGGTTTTGTTGTATTCCATTCCTGGTTTAAATATTTTGCAGATGCATCCGGCTCAAATATTGCAATGGTTAATACTTTATTCTGCGGATCATAACTGCCTAAAACAGGCTTTGCAAATTTGGGTTTGATACCAAGCTTGCCACGGCTTTTTCCATCAGCTTTAAACAATAATTTATTATCATCATGCTTTAACCTGTCTGCAGCTATTTCACCAAAATAATTTGTTGTAGCAACATCATTAAAGTTAGTGCCTGCAGCATTTTTATATGGCACAACAATAACTGTTGCCGGTGTATTTTTCATCATGTCTAAAATCCAGATGCAGGGCATTCCTGTTGCTTCTGTCCATTCGTCTTTACCGGTGTTGGTTAATGTATTTGTTGTTTGATAACCGACAACTTTTACACTTGTATCTAAAGTTAAACCGGTGTTCCGGCTGATATCATCATCACTTAAAATATCAATCGCTCTTATTACGGATAATTGCAGTTGTGTGTTATGATAGTTGGTTAACTGCATATCTTTTTGCATGGTTACAGAATTGCTTGTTTGCGCTGTTACTTTCCATGGTTCTGAGTCAAATGCTGCAGGTGTCTTCCAATGATCGAACACCATTGAATCGCCGGGTTTAAAGAACAAAGAAAACCGGCCTCCTTCAGGACCAAGCCATAAACGATTCTCACCTCCGTATGCGTTCATGTGCGCGTCTTCGGGGCCGGTGAATGCTTTGTAGTTTACCCAGCCAAAACTAAAACCATCATTGCCATTTGCAGTTGATGTAAAAACTTTAGCCTGGTATTTTGGCGATACAATAATCTGCGCATTATCATCATTGGATTTTAAAACGAGAACACTATCATATTGTTTTAAAAAATTAAGGTCATAACCAAAAGTCCCTTTCTCAAAGGTTGATGCGGTTGAATCATTATCACTTGCTGCCTGTTTCTTCTCTGTGGTTGTGCATGAAAGTATTGTCGTCATAATGAGTACGATAATTGAAGTGAAGATTATGGTTGAAGATTTAAGGTTTAAAAAATTTCTGCGCTTATAATTTGTGCCTGGCAAGTTTCTTTTTTTTGAATACATAATTTAATCGTTTAAGCTATGATTGATATTATTATTTAAAACCTATAGTTTATCATCAGGCTAAGTTTTACGAATATGCATAACCATACCGCCGCCTGCTGAAAGATTTATAATTGTTGCATCTTTATTGGTAATGTTTAGGCTCTTTTTATTTAAGTGATTTGGATCCTGATCTGTATCATCAGCGTCTGTATAAATTTCTGCTGCATAATTTCCTTCAGGTAAAAAATTAAAATTGATTTTTAATTCCCTCGCATCATGATTGGTAATTGAGCCAACATACCAATCATTATTTTTCCTGCGGGCGATAGCTACATAATTATTTACTTCCGCATCCAATACTTTTGTTTCATCCCAGGTTGTTGGAATATCTTTTAAAAATTCAAATCCGGGCTGGCCTTCATACGCGGCGGGATAATCGCAGATCATTTGTAAATAACTTTCCAACACAACATACATAGCCAGCATATGGCAACGCGTGCCGACCACCAATGGCCTTGTAAATTGAATCTTATATTTTGATAGCGGCACAGCTCTGAAGCCACCAAGATGATAATCAGTTGGGCCTGCTAACATTCTCGTAAACACAACACCCAAATCATCATCCGGCGTTATTACATCGCCCCATTTATCATTTTCATAATTCAACGTCCCTTCACGTGTAAATTCATTTGGATACGTTCTGCTTAAACCGGTTGGTTTGTATGCGCCATGAAATTGAATATGCAAATGATGTTTCGCTGCAACTTGTAATATTTCTGTCTGAATATTCACCATTTCCTGGTCATCGCGATTTAAAAAATCAACCATCATTCCTTTTACGCCCCATTTTTCAAATTGCGAAAATGACTTTTCAAGATCAGGATAAATCGCTTGCCAGTGCACCCAAAATCTTATATCAACATTTTTACTTTTTGCATAAGCACAAATCTGGTCCATGTTAACAGTCGGAATCGGCTTTGTAACATCTGTATGCGGACCGATAACACCATAACCTTCTGCATCACTCGTATACCACGGATAGCCGCCAAAACCAATAACAGAATGATAGGTGATATGATTGCGCGAACAAAAATCTATGTAGTATTTATTGAACTGAAAATCTTCCTGCGGCGGAAAGGTTGTATCAGGCAATATATCACCATTCCACCAATGAAAATCTGATGTGCCGGGTTTGATCCATGATACATCTTTTATTGCGCAGGGTTCATTTAAACTGGTAATAATATTTGATTCGATCAATGCACCAGGCCTGTTACTGATCAACATAACGCGCCATGGAGATTTATGCGGTAATGTTGCTTTTACTTTTATGCACCCTTCTCCTGAAGTGGCGGGAAGCGGTGATAAACTGCTTTCAAATATGCCATCTTTTTTTACCAGGTACATGCCTGCATAATCAACCAGTTCAGCTTCTGTTATTGCCATATAAACTTTACCCGGAAACTCAATCAATGTTGGCATATCCATTAATGTATCTTCTTTGATATCATTTAAGGAAAGCCAGGTATGGCGCGATTCATGCGCTGATGTATAATCAGGCAGAAAACCTGTTAACACCATTGGATTGCCATTGAAATGAAAAGTTGTATTTTCTGAAGTTAGTTCATAGGATTTCCAATTATTTTGCTGAGGCATTTCGTAACGAAAAGCTATCAGCATATTGAAAAAGACGTTGCAGATAAAATGAAACCGTTATTAAAGCCATTACAAATTGATCAGCCGTTTATCACCAACGCTTTCTTCTAACGGGATAAAAACTTCATTATAATTATCATGAACTTTTTTCGTTTTGCCAACAACCAGTTCGTAATCATCAACACCGGAACTATGTATTGCTTTACCAGCTTTTAACGCATTACCAAATGTGCCTGATTGATTAAATGATAAGCTTAATGATGATGGTTGGATAATTGTTTTTCCGTTATATGCAACACTGTAAACAGGCAAACTGTCTGTAAATAAAAATTTGAATTGAATATGTCCGTCAGGTGATGAAAGATCTATTTTCTTTTGTGAATGAACCTGAACAGAGATCATCAATATAAAAACTGACAGCC
>JABDAV010000116.1:0-8993 GCA_013289015.1 Bacteroidota bacterium
TTTCTTTAATCTTTTTCATAGCATCACTCTCGCCCATCATTTCCTCAACCCTGTTTATTTTTTTGCGGAGTGTTTTGGTTTCTTTGTTGAGCGAACTTCTGTCGAGCGCATTGCGAATAGTGATCAGAAGACGGTTAAGATCAGGTGGTTTTGCCACATAATCATAAGCGCCTTTTTTTACAGCATCCACAGCAGTTTCTATTGTACCGTGGCCGCTGATCATAATGATGGGAACATCGCTGTTTATTTCACCGGCTTTTACAAGAAACTCCAGTCCATCCATCTTTGGCATCTTGATATCGCACAAAACAACATCGTATGTTTTTTCTGAAAATAATTTCAGTCCTTCTTCACCATCTGTTGCTTCCTCTATTTTAAATCCTTCATAAGAAAGAATTTCATTTAAGGTTTTGCGGATAGAGCGTTCGTCATCTATAATTAAAATATTACCTGAAAGTTTTGCCATTATATATATTTAAGAAGTGCGCAAATTAAGGAACATCATTTCAAAAGATGTTTATCCTTTGTAAAAACCGGTGTTGTTAAAGAAAGTGACAATGCATTTTTATATATGAAATTATTTTTTCTCTGTTCTTTTATTTCGTTCGTGCCTGTTTTTATTTGTTTTCTGTAAAACGAAGTTAGCCAACGCACATAATCATTAAATTCTTGTTGGCAATGCCTCTTTGTTTTTTTCCTTACTTTTTGTCTTCACACAAAAAGTAAGGAAAAAGTGAAGAACGGATGATATGCAGCACATCCGTTCATATACCTTGATTAAGCTGCAGTAGTGTCGTTTTTTCAAAAGATGATCCTTGATGCTTAAACTTCAGCAATCTTAAATTTTATCAACCACGAGGTGCCTTCTGTGGTTTGGTTCCCCAAGCTTTTACATTGTTCCGATAGTGAAGCCTTACCGGAACAAAGAAGCGCAGGCGGCGCCGGTACGTTATATAAATCTTTGCAAAAAGCGTTATACAAAAAAGCAAACACTTGCAATATGACTGAACACCCAACAGATAACCAATCTATAATGCAGGCCATACAGAGGGAGGCGTTAGCCAGACAAAACGCGCGGAGCGATCGGGTTTGTCTTGATTTTTCTTTGGTTACTTTATTTGCATCAACCTGTCCCGATTCTTCGGGAGGCAAAGAAAGTGACAAACACATTTATAAAACAATTTTCCATTTAAGAAAAAAAATCTTCTTCTTTTCCTAATTAAAAAGTTTTTAAATCTTCTTTTGCCTCCCGAAGAATCGCATTGGCAATCAAGCTAACTTTCTTTATACAGCAACTAAATATAATTATTGTATGCTCAAAGCCGCATGGCTTCGTTGTCTCATCGGGACTGCTTTCGCTTCTTTGAAAAAAATTTCCTTCGGATTTTTTTCAATCCCGACATTCGTCGGGACCGAACCGAAAGAGGCGCCTTATGTGACAACTGGTAACAACCTGAAATTACAGCCGCTAATTACGCTGAAACTCAAGCTGGTTTTATATTTAAAGCGATTACTGCCATTTCTTAACCTGACGCTAATGCGTAAGTGCGGGACTGCTTTCGCTTCTTTGAAAAAGATTACCCTCGGATTTTTTTCAATCCCGACTTTGTGGGGACCGAAACGAAAGAAGCATCTTTTGCGATAATTGGTGATAGTCTAAATTTTGGCGTTAATTTCTCTGGAACTCAAGCCGGTTTTATGTTTAAAGCGACTACAGATATTACTTAACTTGACGCAGATGCGAAGAATCGGGACGGGTTGACACAAAGAGCCAAAAAGTCAAGAGCAAACGATATGCAACACGTTCGCCCATTCGCCTTGATTAAATTATTGTAGTGTCGTTTCTTGAATGTCTTTTTAAAAATTAATTCCTACGAATTAAGTAGGAATTAATTTATTTTGTTTTCAGCAAGCATATTCTTCAATAGCAAACCAATCAATCATGCGAAAAATAAAATACATTTTTTTCAGCGTAACGTTCCTGTTTTTTTTTGTTAATGGTTTCAACCAGCAACGGCCAAATATTGTTTTGATAATGGCTGATGACATGGGCTACTCAGACATCAGTTGTTTTGGCAGCGAAATACCAACGCCTAATCTTGATAAGCTCGCATCAAAAGGCATCCGCTTTACACAATTTTATAACGGCGCAAGATGTTGCCCTACAAGAGCCAGTTTACTTACTGGTTTGTTTCCGCACCAGGCAGGCATCGGTCAAATGACAGAAAATTCAACCGATACAGCAGCCTACCACTGGGGAACAGATGGCTACCAGGGTTATTTAAATCATCATTGTGTAACGCTTGCAGAAGTATTAAGCAGCGCCGGTTATCATACTTATATGGCCGGTAAATGGCACTTGGGCATGCAGCAGGAAGAGAGACTGCCTTTACAACGCGGCTTTGAAAAATATTATGGCGTATTAGATGGTGCTATGAGCTACTTCAAGCCGCAGGGCGGCAGAAGCTTATGGTATATGAATACAAAATTGCCACCACCGCAAGGCAATTATTATACAACAGATGCATTTACAGATTCTGCTATTGCTTTTGTAAAAGAACAAAAAGATGATAAACCCTTCTTTTTATACCTTGCCTTTAATGCACCGCACTGGCCTTTGCAGGCAAAGCCTGAAGACATCAAAAAATTTGCAGGCATGTATGATAAAGGATGGGATAAGGTCCGGGAAGAAAGATATGCCCGCCAACAACAAATGGGTATTGTAGATGTCAATACAAAACTATCGCAACGCGATACAGCCGTTCGTGCATGGGAGGCATTAAGTGATTCAGAAAAGAAAGATGTTGCGTATCGTATGCAGGTATATGCGGCCCAGGTAAGCCGTATTGATCAGAATGTAGGGAAACTGATCGCAATGCTGCAAAGCAAAGGCGTACTTGATAATACACTGATCATTTTTCTGAGTGATAACGGCGCTTGTCCTGAACCTTATAAAGAATTAGGTGGTGGTTCAATAAGCGATATCAATAATCCTGAATTGTCTACTGCTATATCGTATGGTATGGGTTGGGCAAATGCTTCCAACACACCTTATCGCAAATGGAAACGCGAAACGGAAGAAGGCGGCATCTCTGCTCCTTTTATTATGTATTGGCCAAAAGGCATAGGCGGGAAAGAAGACAATACTATCGTAACAACACCATCGTATCTGTTAGACATCATGCCTACGCTTATTGATGTAGCGAAAGCAAAATATCCAACTACTTATAAAGGCAATGCCATTTACCCGATAACCGGCAGAAGCCTTGCGCCTGTGTTTAAAGGTGATACATTAACCAAACATGATTATATGTTCTGGGAACATGAAGGCTGGCAGGCAGTGCGCAAAGGCAACTGGAAAGCAGTAAAAGATAAGAAAGGAACTGCCTGGAGCTTATATGATCTTTCCACCGACCGTGATGAGGAACATAACCTGGCGGGTGAGCAACCTGGTATTTTAAACGATCTTGTTAACCACTGGAATAGCTGGGCGAAGGCAGATTTTGTTTTTCCCAAACATGCAGACCCTAATGATACGAGGGTGGAGTAATTGTCTTTTCTTCTGTACTTTTCCCCCCGGAGGTTCGCATCAGTCCTGGCTTTTCATTCGGGGTACGGTTTTGGCTGCTATCCTGCTAAATAAATATATGTCTCAAAAAAACAAAAAACAATTTGGTGTATGGATGGATACGCATCATGCTATTGTTGTGGGAAAAGCAAATGCAGATACACAGGAATTTAGTGTACTCGGTCACGCAGGCAATGCCGGCGCTGAACCAAACACCAGTGAAAAAAATGAACACAATGATGAAAAAACATTACAACACAAATTTTTCAAAGAAATATTAGCCCACATGCAAAATGCTGAAGAAGTGCACCTGACCGGCACCGGTACTTCCCAGGAACAGTTGATGCATTATATGGCGGGTACACCTCAATATAAAAATACTGTAACAACCGAAAGTACCTCCAACAAAATGAGCGATGAGAACCTCGCTGAATACATTGCCGGAAAGTTTAATTAATTATGATCTTGCCGCTCAGCGCAGAATGTAAAAGAGTGTTTGGTTGTTTGTGTAAGCTACAGGCTAAGTGAAGCGTAATCAAATGCCGGATTTGCACTACTTCAACCCCACAATTAGTTTCAATCACTGCTTTATATGCATATGTTTGGCAAAGCAATTAATATTAACATAAATACTTCTAATCAGTTGGTGAAAAAACATTCCAGGGCACGAAATTGTATATTATTTATCATCCTCCAATGATAAAAAAACATTTCTATCTTCTTAATGCAATTTTTTTGTTCTTATTGCATATAAATGCTTTCTCTCAAAATCTGCACGACAGTCTGTATTATAAAACATTTTCGAATGCTTTAACGGTAAGAATTTATACAGTAAAAGATTATGCTGATTTTTCTTTTTCGTCACTCAATAAAAAATCAAATCTTACATACAGATCAAATGCAACAACAAATCTCGGGGCTGGCGTTACCTACAAAAACCTGTCAGTGAATTTAAGTGCAGGGTTTGGATTTTTAAATAATGGAATCGAAAAACGCGGAAAGACCACGGCACTGGATTTTCAGTTTCACTTCTTTCTGCAGAAATGGACATCTGATCTTCTTTTTCTTCATTACAAAGGTTTTTATGCAGCGCCTGAAAATTCGCCCTATGAATTACCAGAGAATTATTATTACAGGCCTGATATTAGTTTGAATTTAACAGGGTTCACGGCTTATCGTATTCAAAATTTTAAAAAATTTTCTTACAGATCTGCTTTTTATCAAAATGAATGGATAAGAAAATCTTCAGGAACGCTGTTATATGGCGGGGGAATATATTATGAAAACATCAACTCAAATGACAGCAGTTTAATTCCTTCAAAGGTTGCTGAGTTTTTCCCTAATGCAAATTTTTACAATTTTCACTTTATAAGCGTTGGCCCGGGCATTGGCTATGCTTATGCGGTTGTGATAAAGAAACATTTTTATGTTTTAGGTTCTGCAATTATAAATGGTAACATTAATTTTTCCACCGACGAAAGCGAAGCAGTTAAAAATAAGGAGACGAGTTTTGAACCTGGCATAAATTTTAAAACCGCCGCAGGTTATGGCGGCACCGAATGGAATGTAAGCTTAAGCTGGGCCGGAAATATTTTATTGGTTAAACAAGCTAATGTTCCTGGTACAAACACTTTTCCGACCAGCGAAGTACGGATTACGCTTGCAAGACAGATCATGTTAAAAAAACCTATTCCTGTTGTAAGTAATGTAATGGATAAAATTTTTGGGAAAGAGGAATAGTCCTTTTCCCGATGTGTGTTACATAGCCATAAGCGCAGGCAGCGCCGGTGCATTATATAATCTTTGCATTGCAAAAAACGGTATAAAAAAACACGCACCCCCGGATGACATCCCATGCAACAAGCCAGCCACCAATAATGCAGGCCGCACAGAGGGAGGCGCAGGCCCGACGAATGCGCGGAGGCTTTATGTCGCCTTTGATTTTTTTCTTTTGTTCTTTCTTTCGATCATTATGTTTTGTCTCCATAAAATGAAGTTCGCCAAGCTGTAAAGTTTTTTAGGACTATACAGAGTAATTGCATTAAGCCCCCCCATCCCCTAAAGGGGAGTAATTACATTAAGCCCCCATCCCCTAAAGGGGGGTAATTACCCTGAATAACAAGCTTAGCTTTTAATAAAAAAGAATGATCCACTTTCTCAAATAAAAAAATAATTTATAAAAAACAAACGTTTCAATTTCGCAAACCTCCATGCCCCTGAAGGGGAGAAATAACATTAAGCCCCCGTCCCCTAAAGGGGGGTAATTACCCTAAATAACAAAGCTTAGCTTTTAATAAAAAAGAATAATCCACTTTCTCAAATAAAAAAATAATTTATAAAAAACAAACGTTTCAACTTCGCAAACCTCCATCTCCTGAAGGGGAGAAATAACATTCTTTGTGTTTTAAACACCCCTTCAGGGGATGAGGGCAAAAAATTAATCTAATGACAATACTTTATATACTCCTTGCAATAATCATCATACTCATCATTGTATTACTCATAAAAACATTTACAAACAATAACAATGCACAGGCAGATGCTATCGCCGGCATCAGCACAAAGCTTGATGCCTTCATCACCACCAATAACGAAAAGCTCAATAATATCAGCAACGATATAAAACGCACCGAAGAATCCGTTAGAAAAGAGATCTCTTTAAACAGGATTGAAACCAATAATCAATCCTTAAGAGGAAGACAGGAGTTAGCCGCATCCCTCCTATCTTTCGAAGAAAAACTCAATCATCTTACGGAAACTATAGATAAAAAACTCACTGCCTTTACCGAAAGCAATAACAATAATGCAACCGCATCAAGAACAGAAATAAAAGAAGCACTCAACACTTTCAAGAAAGACCTCGCACAAAGCATCGCCGAATTCAACAGCATACAAAAAGACAATTTCTTTGCATTGCTCAATAAACAAAGCGAACAAAACAACACCACCGCCACCAGCCTCGACAGCATGAAGCAGATACTCGAACAAAAGATCTCTGCCATGCAGCAAAGCAATGAGCAAAAGCTCGAGCAAATGCGCATTACCGTTGACGAAAAACTGCAGCAAACACTCGAAGCAAGGCTTGGTGAAAGTTTCAAACTCGTAAGCGAAAGGCTCGAAGCCGTGCACAAAGGCCTCGGCGATATGCAAACATTAGCCACTGGTGTGGGCGACCTTAAACGCGTACTCAGCAATGTAAAAACACGCGGCGTACTTGGCGAGTACCAGCTCGAAAGCCTGCTGGAACAAATACTCACACCCGAGCAGTATGCAAAAAATGTAAAGACCAAACAAGGCAGCAATGCACTCGTGGAGTTTGCCGTAAAACTGCCCGGCAGAACCGGTAACGACAACAGCTTGGTATGGCTGCCCATCGACAGCAAGTTTCCCAAAGAAGCATTTGAATTGTTGTCCGATGCCTACGACCATGGCAGCCCCGAGCTGATAGAAGAGCACCGCCGCAGCTTTGCCAAAGGCATACGCAACTGCGCACAGGACATTAGCGGCAAATACATTGACGCACCCAACACAACAGATTTCGCCATACTCTTTCTGCCCTTCGAAAGCCTGTATGCCGAAGTGCTGCGCACACCCGGCCTCTTCGAAAGCATACAACGCGAATGCAGGGTTATCATTACCGGGCCCACCACGCTCAGTGCGCTGCTCAACAGTTTACAAATGGGTTTCCGCACACTCGCAATAGAAAAGCGCAGCGGCGAAGTATGGCAGTTGCTCAGCGCCGTAAAAACAGAGTTCGGCAACTTTAGCGGGCTGCTTGATAAGGCAAGCAAAAACATACAAACCGGTTTAGACCAACTGGAAAATGTAGTGGGCGTAAGAACAAGAGCCATACAAAAAAGATTAAAGGGCGTTGAAGTAATGACTGATGAAGATGCAAACAAAATATTGCCAGCAATAAACGATGAATTATTAAACGATAATGAAGAAGAACTTTAAAACATTGCCGAATTGTCGAATTACCAAATTGACTAATTATTATTTGGGGCTATCAACTATTGTATTTCAATTGAGCTATAGTACCGGCTTTTCGTTACAAGTCCTCGCCACAAAGCTCTTGCACAAAGGCTTCAGCTGCGGGCTTTCCACTTCAATCCGGCAGCCTTTGGACCGTAGAATATAATTTATCATCATAGAGCCGTATACACTATGTAAATCCTTTTAATTAATTTAAATTTATCAAAACAACTAAGAAACCTTATGGAGATTATACCTCAAGCCTTTGTAGAAATAATTCAGAAAGACAAAAATTTTCATAAGGCTTTACTAGATATCGATTCTAAAATTGAGCAAATAATTAAAGGACAAAATCCAGCTTTTTTCCCATTATATACAGACCATGGAATTAATCATTTCGCTAACACATTAAACATGGCTTACCATTTAATTGATTTAGATGAAATGGAAAAATCGAAAGGTCAAAAAGCTGTTATAGATTATTTATCTCCACTGAATGCACTCATTCTTACATCTGCAATTCTTTTTCACGATTTAGGAATGCACATTCACTTTAAAGGATTTAAGCAATTAATTAATGGTTACTATGATGATGTTAGAATTAGCTTTTTTGATGATTATACTTGGAAAGAACAATGGGAAAATTTTATGATTGAAGCAAAAAGATTTTCAGGGAGAGATAGGATAAACATTTTTGGAGATGAACAAGCTATTGTTGAAGAAATTGATTTTACAAAATCGACTGCAGCATCAGATAATCAAAAATACTTAGTTGGTGAATTTCTTCGTAGGCATCACGGAAGATTAGCACATGAAATTGCTTTAAAAGGATTTCCGGTGCAAGAAAATGAAGTGATAAGTTTTGCACCTGATTTATCTAAAGAATTTAAAAATATTTTAGGATTAATTGCTCGAAGCCATAGTATGAATGTGCGTGATGCAATGGAATATGTCAAACAAGAATTTCCTGCTGATCCGTATTTTCCTTACGAAATTGAAATTCCACTTTTAATGTGCATTTTGAGAGTAGCAGATTATTTTCAATTTGACAATACTAGAACTAATGCTTTTTTTATTAAACTCAATTCTTTTACAAATCCTTATTCGCTTAGAGAACATAAATCACATTTGGCTACTGAATATTTTAAAACTGATGAAAGAGATCCTGAAACTCTTTTTGTAGATGTAAACCCAAAAAACGGCTTAATGTTTTCGAAGTTGTATAAATTATTTGAAAGTATTCAAATTGAGTTAGATACTTCCTTTGCTATACTTGGTGAAATGTATGGTCGTTATAAACCCCATTTGCGTTTAAGATATAGAAGAATAAAAACAACGCTAAAGAATAGAGCTTTTGTAAATCGTCTACCATATGTTCCTGAAGTATTTCAATTCGAAGCTGATGTTGATCTATTTAAACTCTTAGTGGGTCCGCTTTATGGTTATGATC
>JABDAV010000116.1:9003-9388 GCA_013289015.1 Bacteroidota bacterium
GAATAAGAGAATTGATACAAAACGCTGTTGATGCTTGTAATGAATTAGCATATAAAAGCGACAAAACATATTCACCTGAAGTATCAATTGAAATTGACGTAGAACTTGAAACAGCTACAGAACCTTTATATTATTTCTTTACAATAAGAGACAATGGTAAAGGAATGGGTATTGATGAAATAAAAAATTATTTTTTAAAAGCTGGAGCTTCTTTTCGAAACAGTATAGAATGGAAAATAAATTATCAAGATGAAAACAATTCTTCAGCAATAAGAAGAACTGGAAAGTTTGGGATTGGTGTTTTGGCATCTTTTCTAATTGGCAATTCGATAGAGGTTACAACTAGAAGGTATAACGAAAAAATAGGCTATCAGTTTAATGCGGA
>JABDAV010000117.1 GCA_013289015.1 Bacteroidota bacterium
AGGTATATTTAGTTGCATCCAGGTATGTAATAACGGGTAATGAAGAATCAATGAATGCATAAACAGGTACACCTGTTCCGGGACAAAAAATTAAATCGCATTTATACTTTTTAAATTCAGCTTCAATTTGGCGTGCGGCTAACTTCAAAACTCCCGGTTCGAATTGTAAATGATGAACTCTTTTACTGGCATATTTAAAATACTGGTGATATAGCCTTAAAGAAAATGGGCTTTTGAAAGGAATTTTATCAAATATTTGAACTTCAAAATTTCTGTTTAATGCTTTAGCAATATTGAAGACTAATCCTGACCAGGAGTTTGGATCCCGTGCATCTTGAGATGTGGCATATAATATCTTCATATTCTATTTACGGCTATAGAATCTGCCAACAAGAGCAGCGATTTTAATTGCTGTAGATTTGAGGTGCAAAATAAATTTAGAATACGCCTTTAGTTGGCCTTTTGAATATTGCCAAAATAGTTTATCAGTCTGTGAAGGCGGTATTCCCATTAAGGAGGATGTAAGGAATTTTTTATTCCACGGCTTACTATTTCCGGTTGCATGTGACATTACCCATCCGCCGGGAATAAAATCCATTGCTTCGGGCCCCATTTCACTTACAGGCGAATCACAGCACATTGCTGCAATGTTTAATGCATCCTGGTCTTGTGAACTGAACATATAAGTCCTGTCATAAGCATGGCCCCACTGATCTACTGTAAGGCCAAAAAACTTTGTACCCGTAATAAAAATCTCTTTCCAGGTTTTTAAAAACTCTTTGTTTTGATTAGATACGCCGCAAAATCCGCCGTTAATATAAGAGTTAAGATTATGCGTAACTGTCTTGCCCGCCTTTGCTATTACCTTTTCCCATTCCTTTCGCAACGGGTGTGTAGGCGGCATGTCATTAGCTACCCTTTCATGAATAAGCGCCACACCGTAACCTGCCCATGTTTCAAAAAAACTCCATTTACATTTAACCACTATATCAGGATCAAAATAAAATAACGCACTTGCATTAACCGCTGCTGTTTCAAAAAGCTGCAGCATAAAATCAGGTTTATAATTTGTAAGATGATGATCCGTTTTAACTGGCAAAAAAATAAGCCTGCAATCAGGAGAAATATGTAAAACACTGTTATTCTCCCAACCAATACTAATATCATTTACTGCACTTAACGCCCAGCCAGGCAGACCGCCTTTATACCCTGCAAAAAATTCCCCTTTGAACCCGTTTTCGCATAAAGAATTTACTAATGCCGCAACGCCATAATGGTAATCCCCTTCAAACAATGTGCATGCAACAGAATCTTTCAATTCCTAAATTTAAATGGTTATTTTTTTGAGAATTCGTTTTTTAAAAAGTATGAGTCTATTCTTTAAACTATACCTATTGGCTTTTTTTATTTGCCTGAATAAATGCAAGTTCTGCGGAAAGTATTTTTTAATAGTTGCTAATCTTTCTTTGTCTGCTATTCTAAAATATTCGCTGTTCCAGCTTACTCCTTCCGTATCGCCAACGGAAATGGTGAGAGGAACATGTTTAAAAGAAAGCTTATGTTTATTGAAGGCAAGCATAAAAAACTTCCAGTCAGCGCATAATTTCATGCTTTCATCATAAAGACCAACAACAGCATGTGCTGATCTTTTTATAAGTGTTGACTGGTGTGCCAGCGACTTTTTTAAAAAATAATCTTCAGGCAACACATCCGGCAAATGGCTGTTGCTGTGATACTGTTCTTTATAGCGCCATTCAATATTTGCGTAAAGTACATCTGCGCCTGAAGTATCATTCGCGAAAATTGCAGATAAAACATTTGAATCAATCAAATAGTCACCGCTGTTCAGCATCAGCAGGTATTCACCGCTTGCTTTGAAAATGCCTTTATTCATGGCATGGTAGATACCATAATCCTTTTCACTTACCCAGTAAGGAATATTTTTTTCATATTGCTTAATAATATCAATACTTACATCTGTTGAACCGCCATCAATAACAATATATTCAAAATTTTCAAAGCTTTGTTTAATAACGCTTTCAATGGTCTTTTGCAAACCTGATGCATTGTTATAGTTAATAGTAATAATGGATAATTTCAAAGCAATGACTTGTATATGTTAATAAGCTTGCCGGTTTGCTTTTCTATACAAAAACGGGCTTCAGCAAACTTTCTAATTGTGGCTGCGTCAAACACAATTTCATTGTTCAAAAATTTAAGTATCGTTTTTCTCAATGCAGTTGCACTAACCTCTCTCACCAATAAACCATTTGTTGTATTGTCAATTACATCGCTCATGCCGCCATTTGCAAATGCAATCACAGGCTTGCCACAGGCCATCGCTTCCAGCATAATGTTGGGAAAATTATCTTCCCTTGAAGGAATAATAACTACATCAGCGCTATTATAAATGGCAACTTTTTGTTGCTCATCATTTATAAACCCCAAAGCATTAATTTCCATATTTCCAGGAATTTCTGCACCGTGCATATTACCGAGGGCTAAGAGTTCTGCTTTGCACAAAACTTCTTCATCATTTAATGCATCAACCAGTAAATCAAAACCTTTCCGGTAGCTTTTGAATGATTCTGCAACAAACAGTATTTTTTTTTTCACTGAATGTGAAGTAACATCTTCAATATTGTTTATAGTCTTATATACTAAAAGGTCAATTCCGTTATGAACTATACTTGCGCTATATTCTGCATAATATGATTGTTTTAAACTTTCATACATCCAATTTGAAAGAGCGATAAAATGAATATTGCTATTAGCTGCCAATTCCTTTTTTTTCAATGCCATTTTTGCTTCCATCCATTGAAATACTTCTTTATTTCTTTCAAGGTCAATATTGTAATGAAAGCCACCCATAATTGGATTCATGTCATGTAATGTCCATACCATTGGCTTTTTAACAGCTTTAAAAAAACCGGGATAATTAATATACTGTGATACAAAATGCAGGTGAATTATATCGGCTTGTTGAATATGCTCATTTTCTTCCACTTGGTAAACTGTTTGAGGAAAAGAAAATAATTCATAATCACCCTTTAAGGCTTTTAATTTTTTTGAATTGCGCGCAATAATATTTACCCTGTTTGCAATCTTGGCAGTAAAAGAAGGTGCGTAATGATCATAATAAAGTTTGCTGATTTTTTTATGTATTGACTTTGGCGCTACCAAAAAAGAAGATTCAACATTCATTTTCAGCAATTGCTCATGGTATCTCAAGCCTGCAATAAAAGCACCGCCTCCATCAAACGTACTTACATGGCAAACCTTCATTTGCTAATAATAATTTTAAGTAATGTCACTCCAAAAGGTTTGAATAAAATAAATGGCCCGACCAACGTCTCCGAAAAATGTTGTTATGTGCACGTTCAATCTACCGGTCAATTTTGGTTCTTAAATGTATTTGAAATTATCGCAAAAACCTGTTATTTATTCTGGCTAATAAAGTTTTTAAAGCCATTGAGCCTGACATTCTATTTTCATATAATGGGATATTCCACCCAAATAATTTCTGAAAATTGATATCCGCATATAGTTGATAGTTTAAATCAGGAGGGTGGACAATGTTTTCAATAGAATAAGTTTTGAGATTAGCAGATATATCAAGCGGAGAACTCGTTCTATTGCTACGGGTGTCAAAACCTATATTTGTTACCAGGTTGGTTTGTGGCTGTATGGCATAACCATCGTTACAAAATAGTGCATGCGTCCATTGGTAATCCCAGGTGTCTATTTCATTGTTCTTTATCATCCTGAAAATCTTATTCCAAAAAAGATCTATTTCTTCATTGTTAAAATAAAGCTCCTTTTTTCTTTCAGAAAAATTACTTATTGATACATCATACTTTTTCCAGGCTCTCCGCCAGGAAGCCCACCCCCAGATGTAAGGTATTTTCGAAAGAAAATAACTACCCTCCCCTATCTTACTAAATTGAAAATTGTTTCCACTGATGTGATAAATATGCTCATGATTCTTATACTTTTCAAGCAACTCTCTGCAAAAAGAAAAAAAACTTATATCCGGCATAGTGTCATCTTCGAGAATTATACCACTTTCTACCTGGTCAAAAAACCATGTAATTGCCGAACTTACCGCGATTTTGCAACCGAGGTTTTCTTCACGAAATAATGTACGTATATCACATGGCCAATCAATGTTATTCAGCACAAATTCACGTACACACTTACAAAGCTTGTAATCATGGGGAACATTTTTTCTTGGCCCATCGGCTGCTATGAAAAGCTGCGCAGGCTGCACCTTTTTAATTACCCCGAAAATCTTTTCGCTTAGGTCTGGCCTGTTAAAAATCAGAAATAGAACCGGTACATCATTATTATTGTTCTTCACTTTGACAGATGTTGAGATAATGTATATTTAAATAACCTTGCGTATTGAACCAAAGCTTTTTTTAAGAGCTTTCTTTCTATCGGATTAATTTTTGAAAACATCTTCAAAAGATTAAAATAATTACTTGTAAATACAGCAGTATTGCATAAAGAAAGTATATACCACTCTGCAAGGAAATAGGGTTGTTTTTGTGGTAACTGATTTACATTGATATTTAAGATTTTCATCATTTTCTGTAACACACAATACATATCAACAATGTCAGTAGAAATAAATTTTTTTTTAGTTCTTACAGAATTTTGATGAGATCTGAAATAGTTCATTGGCTTAAAAAAGCCACAAATATCATAATGCTCTAATACAGCAGCATAAACATACCAGTCTCCGGCAACCCTCATACGAACATCATCGAAATTTATTCTTTTAAGTGCTTCGGCCTTAAACAATACGGCGCTTGCATTTGGTATAACATTGTTATATATTAAATACTCCGATATAAAATTTTTTCCTGCCCAGACAATTTTGTCGTGACTGCCGGGAAGTTTAAAGTTATCAGGATAAATGGTTAAGTGTTCTGATAATACGTTTGAATATTCGTCAACTTGATAAGAATTGCAAAAAGCCAGGCCTGTGTTAGTATGCGTAAACGCCGGCATTAATTTGGAAAGAAATTCAAGAGCAGCCCAATCATCGCTTTCAGCAATCCATATATAGTCCCCTTTTGCAAGCTGAATTCCTTTTTGCCATTGTTTAAAAACAGAACCGCCGTTGGTTTCGTTATAAACAATATGCTCAACCTTTGGATGCTGCCTGTACTGTTCAATAATTGTCTTGCTGTTATCGGTTGAGCAATCATCCAGGATTATTACCTCAAAATCTTCAAAGGTTTGATGAATTACCGATTCAATTCTTTGCTGCAAATAAGCGGCGTGGTTATAATTAGGTATGACAACAGAAACACAAGGCATTACTTAAAATATTTTGCCTTTGAATACTTTATGAAAGAACGAAGAGGATTTTTCTTATCCTCTTTGCAAATAATATCGTTGGTGTGCAGTTTCCTGAAGTTTTCATACACCAGGTCCCAATGTTTGGAAAATACATATTGTATCTTCTCTTTTTTTTTCTCATTCAATGATTGTGTAATGAGTGAGTTATCCCGCAGCCTGTAATCAAACAACACTTTACTGAGATGCATAAACTGCCAGCCCGCTTTGTACAGGCTGATCCAGAATTCCCAGTCTTCATGGCCTATAATGATCCTGTTCTCATCCAGGCCGCCCACGTCTTCCCATGCTTGCCTGCGCACAACTGAACACATATCAATATAATTGCTCACCAACAGCTTTGCAATATTAAATTCCCCTGAAAAAAATTCCCCTTCTCTTGAATTGCCAAAGAAGGCGGCATCTCCATAAGCTACCGCGGCTTTAGTATTGGCCAGCAAAGCTGCTATGCCTTCGTCAATATAGGCAGGCTTTATTTTATTATCGCTGTCAAGAAACAAAATAAACTCGCTGTTGCAATGATGCACCCCTTTGTTACGAGCTGCTGCAGGGCCTTTATTTTCCTGGTATAAAACCCTGATGCCGGTTTGAGCAAATGTTTTAAGCAGTTCAAGCGTATCAGCATTGATAGAACCATCATCACAAATAATTATTTCATAATTGTATTTCCCTTTATAATCATATACACTGTTCACAGCCTCCTGCAAATATTCAGGCTTAGTGTTGTAACAGGATATTATAATAGAAATATTAACTTGAGAAAGCATAATTAGTGTAAACTTCCTTTTAAAAAAAACCTGGTTGTAAGTTTAAGCCTTATCAATATTCTTTCAGCATAGCCGGGTTTTTTAAGCAGCCTCTTCAATTTTATATCCCTGAAAAAAACACTAAGCCCGGAAATAATGTCAATTTTATTCTTTAGCAACTTCTCCTGGTAAACTGTATATATTTTCTTAAGGCCTGGCCTTTTTTCAAAATCAAACCTTGCACCTTCATAATTACAAATTTTTTCCGGCTGATCGTATTTATAACCGCTGAAATGATAAAATTTTAAAGGGAAAATATCATTCACCATATAATTCTCATGCTCAGCATTTAACCAGCGTTCATGCAGGTTCCAAACGGCCATATTATAACCGGGATGTTTTAAAATATAATAATCATCAAACATCACGGGAACATAATTTATCCAAACCTGGTCATAGAACATATTTTTTGTAAAATCTGCATAGCCGTATTTTATTACACGCTCATGCCACCAGTTTAAGAAAGGGGTAATAAGGTTGTAATTACTTAATGCAATAAAGCCAAGATTGAAAACACCACCCCTTAAAGTTTGATAATCTGTAGGGGCAAATTCATCGTCAACAGGAGTACAAATATGTGGCGTTAAAACAATATTGTATTGATCCAGCAAATCCAATACTTCTTCAAAATATCCTGTAACTAAAATATCAGGATCAAGATATAATACTTTACCTGCCCGATAATTCCGGAAAATGTAGTGTATATAGGCAGGCTTAACACAGGTGTTAAGTTCTACAATATTATATTTAGCAATAAGTGCATCAAGGTTATCAATCTGAATATCCTCAACAGGTATTATTTCAAACCGTTTAAAAACATCGTAATCGAATGTTGCATCATACCTGTCCACAAGGCCAATAATAAATTTCGCATCCGGGTGATATTCCAGGAACGAATCGCCCAATGTTTTTGCCTGGGCAAGATAATTATTGGAGCAAAGTGTAAAAGCAATAGTCATTAATTGAATATAGTTTGCTTTATCGTTCTGTAGGTACGCAGTTTAAATGGCATAACGCCAACCATATCAACAATTGCTTTTGTTTTATCTGCAAGGCTAAAGCCCGGCTTTTTCAAAACAAGTTTTAACTTGTAAGCAGCAGCGGCATATTCAAAACTATTGCCTTCATTCTTACTTACAGGCTGTAGTGACCAGGGTAATTTATCATGCCATTTTTTATGTATAAGCCTGGCTTCTTCGTACCATTCTTTATTATTACTGCCAAAAGAAAAATGTTCCAGCAAAATTTCATAACTTACACAAACCCTTAATCCTTTCGATTTTACTGTTAAACAAATATCCATATCATAGAAATGAAATCCCTGCAACCATTTTTCATCAAATTTGCATTGTTCCCAAACTTCTTTTCTTAAGCCAATAAATACGCCATCCACCACTAAAACATCGGCAAGCCCTGAATTGTATTCTTTGGGTTCATGCCAGTGGAAGCACTCACCGTTCCTGTGCTGGATCATATTTATATAGCTTCTTCCATTATACCATGCAGAAGATAAGATTTTAGACTTGTAAGTACCGCCTGCAACGCCTACTATACCCACAGAATGATCCTGCAGTATCTCCACAATTTTTTTGCCCCAGTTTATTGTATGAAATTTCACATCGTCATGTACGAAACAAATTATATCGTATTGCGTCCGGAGGGCGCCTTTATTATAAGCTGCACAGATACCCATTACGCCCGGGTTTTCAATACTGATCAGTTCATATTCAATACCAATAGTCTCACGAATATTATTTTCCAGGCATTTGAAATTACCAGGTTTATAAAAAGAAGTTACTACACTAATCATTTTTTAATAACCTGCTCCCGATATTTTGTATATCTGAATGCTTTAAAAAAATTATGTATGAACAGTCCTATAAATTTTCTTCTTCCAGGTTTTACTGAATGCCAAACAGCCATCTGCAAAAAATAAAATGCCTGTAAAAATTGTTTTACAGAAAGCATATAATTAGCGGATGTGCTGGCTTCGGAACTTACCAATTTTGTATTCAAAGCTTTAATGACCGAAAGCTCTTTATTCCGGGAGCGTATTAAAAAACGGTTGAAGCTCCGCCGCATTTTAATATCATAAGGCAAATAGAATTGTTTTTTATTTATAGCCTGTGCAATTACGCTTTTTTCGTGATACCTGAAATAATTGAGCGAAGTTGCTGTGTAAGAAATCATTCCTGTTGTAAGCATCTTCAGCCATAAAAACCAATCAGAACAATATTTTATATGCTCATTTGCTTTACCTGCATTTTCAAACACATTCTTTTTAAACAAAACCGCACTTGCGTTTGGCAGCACATTTTTATATACCAGGAATTGTTCTATAAACTGTTTGCCATCTAAATAAAAATCCGCTCCGAATTTTTGTTCTTTATCAATGTCATCAGCCCAGTTTTTCCAGTCGCCTGTTATTTCACCATTGGCTGAAAGCCTGTATGATTGGCAAAAGGAAATATTTGCATTTGGATTATCATCTAATTTTTTTACAAGTGTTTCCAGGAAAGAAACTTCAGCCACATCATCGCTTTCCGCGATCCATATATATTTTCCATTAGCTAAATCAACACCTTTATTCCATTGCTTAAAAGTTGAACCGCTGTTTTTAGTATTATAGATTACCTGGCTCACTTTTTCATGATTACGGTATTCTTCAATTATATCGCGGCTATTGTCTGTTGAACAATCATCCAATATTATTACTTCAAAATTCTGATATGTTTGGTTTAACACAGTTTCTATTCTCTGCTGCAGAAATAAAGCATGGTTATAATTAGGTATGATAACTGAAACCAAAAGGAGTAAATTATTTGCTTTTGAATAACTTATTTATAAGCCTGTATGGATATAAGATAATATTTCCCAGGCGGAATGTTTTGCTCTTGTAAATGTTTTTAATTTGAGATTGAAGAAGCATTATTTGATTGTCATATTCTACGAT
>JABDAV010000118.1 GCA_013289015.1 Bacteroidota bacterium
TTGCAGAGAATGATGTCATTAGATCTGTTGATTTAGATGGCCTAGAGAAAGTTATTTACACCTTCGCTTATACAAATAAGGAATGGAAAATTACAAAGCTTGATGTTCCCAATGATAAACGTATTTTGGGAGATGGAATTCTTGTTAAATGGGGCAAGAATTATTTTTATGGAAATGAGCTACCTGCCGGGTCAACAGGTCGATATCTAACTAAAGAATATGAAGACTTTATCCCTACCCCTAAGCATATAAGCGGTGAACAAGGAAACTTTCTTACCGTAGGTTATGGGCATCAAATTACACCAGATGACGTAAAAGCAGGAAGATATAAAGAAGGTACTACGATTACTCCATCTCAAGGGGACGCTCAATTTACTGTAGATTATAACGGAAGGAAAGTAATTATCCCGGGCTTACACAAGATCAAAATGATGCAGTTACTGATGAAGGATATATGCGTACTAACGATGCCGAAAAGGTAGCTGCAAGGTATAATAACTTTAAAGGCAATGATAAATCTTACTATTTTTTGAAGGGCACAGCTACTTCTCTGCCAGGAAATAAAGGCAGAGCAGCTTCGGATTATATACTTTACAAGGATGGCTTATACATAAAAGTTGACTATTCTAAAGAAGCACAAAGTACTTGGGATAAAGCTTATGATAAGATTGTTAATAATAAGCCTGAAGAAAAACCTGCAGAAAAGAAAAAACCATAATATGCTTAGCAAAAGACTTTTGTTATTTATAATTGCAATCTCCATATTGAAAGCTGGAGTATCTCAAAAAACATCTTTTATTGTATTTGGATCTTGGAGAATTACTAATCTACTTTTTGTAACTGTACCGCAACATGCAGACGCCAAAAATATACTAAAAAATTGTCAGAGTTGTAAGGTTATAATGAATGACTCTGATTTTATTTTTGATTCTCATAGATGTTCATTATATAGAACCGTACACAATTTTAAAATCACAAAACATTATACATTGACCCGCACATTCGCAGACACTTCTGCGTTATACGCAGATAATACTATTTCTGAAATTTTTGACGTACATAAACTCACGTCCATCGATGCCTATAAAACCAATTACGATTTCAATAGTGACGAAGGTGATGTTTCAGAATTGGAAATATTTGTATTAGATAAAAACCATATTATTATTAATCAGGGAGATAACTTATGCTATCTTACCAGGATAAGTTGGTAATGGAAATTCTAATTAGGTCCTATCTGGGTATTCATCCGCAAAAAGGTAGCTGACTTGCAATACTTGTTTCTCGACGCTCTTTGAATAACATCCGTTCGGTATGATGATGCCAGGGAGAGATACGACGTATAAAAGCTCTTATCGCTATGGGTTCAATGGCAAAGAAATGGATAATGAAACCTATGGTGGGCAAGGCAATGAATATGATTATGGAATGAGGATTTATAATCCAAGGATTGGAAGATTTTTGAGTGTTGACCCATTGGCTAAGAAATATCCAACATTAACACCCTATCAGTTTGCTTCAAACAGTCCAATAGCAGGTGTTGATTTAGATGGATTGGAATTCTTACCCGCTAATTCATCTATATATCAACAGAAATACTTAGGGAGTTCGACTATATTTGATGTAACTACAAATCAATACGTAGTAAACACAGTATATGAAAATATTCCTGATGCACTAAAAGACCCTCAAACAAAAGATTTGAAATTTACATATGGAGGACCCGTTACGCCTTGGGGTAGAGATTGGGATATTTCTAAAGATGGTGCCTATGTCAGTGCTACCGGAAGATACTATAATCCAGGCCCTGCATTTTGGGGGGCCGCCGAAGATGCCACACCAAGTACAAGTAATAGCACAACAGGACTATATAATTTTAAAACAAAACCAGATGCTTTAGAACAAAATGAAGCGAATGCAAGTCAACTAGAAGCATCTGCAGAAGTAGGTGAACATGCAGCAGGAATTGGTAATAATATTGCAAACGCCCTTGGTGTATGGCCAGCCATGACCAAGGAAAATAATGATAGGACTGGATTTTATAATGCTACTAACACTGTAGATAAATATTTGAATAAGAATTTGATTGGCGATAAAACTTTAAGCACGCCAGTTGGCAGGGCTGACTTAATTAATTTTTTGACTGATGGCACTTTGCCAACAGGAAATATACCAATTAGCAACTTATCTCAAAATGATATTGAAAAAGACCTTAGAACGTTTTACACAGGATATCAAATTGTTTTAAAGGAGGGTGTTCAATATCGAACTGAATTGACAGGTAAGTTTACTGAACTTAATGATGCATATAAAAAGAATGGAGGTAAATTAAACTTTGATAACATTAAAAATTTTAAAAGGCCTGAAACGCAATAATAATAATAATATGCGAAATGTCTTATTTGCTTGTTTTGTTTTTTTAAACCTATTTAGCTGTAATAGTCAAAGCAGTAAGTATCAACAACAATTTATAGTAACTCAGAGTTTTTTAAATAAATTAAAAGTAAACGACTCCTTAGGAATAAGAGATATGATTGGTTTAAAATTGTCTGATATTAGTAAAGATGAAGGAACGATTTCTTTTGAAGTTAATCAATTATATAAGCTGATACAATTACATGGCCTGCCAAACAAAAATACATATCAATTGGTAGAGTATCCGCCTACTGATGCACGATTGTTAGACATAACAATGCCTCTTGGAAAAGACAGTTTAAAAATAAGTTTTGTGAAGTATTTACCTCTTGATAAGGTAGCTGATTATTATTGGCATCGACATATTCGTAACGATAATTTAATTACACTGCCACCAGATAGCATAAAATATTAAAGTGTAAGGCCGCTGAACAGTCAGCGGCTTTTCATTTAGATTGCTGCTGCATCAGCTTGTCAATAAGTTCATCTTTTTCTTTAAGCGTGCGCTTATAATAGTTCATTTTTTTGCGGTAGAGTTCAACGATTTTTTCAGTCAGCTTAAGGTGGAAATTAACGGATGAAGAATGGAATTGGCAAATATTAAAGTAGATATCAAAAATGTTTTTCATAAAAGCATCTTTTGATTAAAGTGTAAAGCATAATAAAAGCTCTTTGAATAGCATCCGTTCGGTATGCAGATGCCAGGAAGGGATACAACGTTTAAAAGTCAATACCGATACGGCTTTAACAGTAAGGAAATGGACAATGAAACCTACGGTGGGCAGGGTAATGAGTATGACTATGGTTTTAGAATTTACAACCCGCGGGTAGGCAGATTTTTGAGTGTTGATCCTTTGGAGAATAAATATCCATGGTATACCCCATATCAATTTGCAGGAAATAAACCAATTTTCGCAAAAGATATGGATGGTGGAGAAGATACTCCATTTGATTTTAGTGAAGCTGATAGGAAAATACGCGATGAATCTGCGAGACTGTCTAAAATTGATCCGGCATTAGCTAAGCAATATCAATTACGAGGTAATTTAATTGGTTTTTCAGTTGTTGGGGGAGCCTTACTTCTTCCATGGGATTTATCTACAGGAGGAAATGTAACTAGAACTGTATTTACACTCGTAACTGCGTCACAACTGGCAGGAGCATTTGAGCATAACACAGCAAAAACACCAGAAGGCAGAACAGATCAAATCAAAAGATCAAAAGAAACCCTTACAAACGCATTTATGAGTTGGGGAACAGGAGAGCTATTAGGGGTAGGTATGAATGTAACTTCACAAGTAGCACAACTTGCAACAGATCGTTTCAATTTTGCTAAAGCATTTTATAAAGAAGCAGGTTTTTCTGAAGAAGGATTACGTTAGGCATCTCATTAAAAGACAGGGTAAAGACTCTTGTTACCTTAGATGAAAATACAACATTTCTTCAATCAACAGCTGGTGATGTTCACAAGGGAAGTCAAACGCTAAAGGGAGGAGGCGTACAGCTGTTTCAAACAAATGTAAAAGCAACAGTTACAGTGCCGGCAACAACACCTTAATATTTAACTAATGAATATTATACAAATAGATAAAACCAACGTTAAGTCAATTGCAACATTTATTGCAGAAAATAAATATTCATGTGAAGATTTAGCTGCAACATTTAAAGGGGATTTATCTCGTCAAGAGGTTAATAAACAATGGATGAAGTTCATTATTAGGAATAATGCTACCATAAAATCAATTGTTATTGATTGTCAAAATAATAAAACAACTGCAATAACTTTTTCTGGAATATTGGACATAACATATGCAGATTTAGTTTCGTTATTCGGGGAAGGCAAAGAATATTACGAACGATATGATGATACCATTGAATTTCTTTTTGGGGAAGCTAATTTTGATAACTATGATATAAAATGTTTTATTTTAAATGATGATAAGAAAAAAACGGATTGGCAAAATGAAAAGCTCGAAAATATATCAATTCATTTGACATAATAATAAAGCCATTGAGGAAAGGTTATTCGCTTATCATGAAGCGCAAACTTGTTTTTCATAAATCATCTTTTAAAGCATAACTAAAGCTCTTTGAATAGCATCCGGGCGGTATGCAAATGCCGGGAAGGGATACCACGTTTAAAAGTGGCTACCGATATGGGTTTAACGGGCAGGAAAAAGACACCAACATACAAGAAGACCATTACACCGCTGAATATTGGGAATATGATAGTAGAATAGTAAGAAGATGGAATTTAGATTCTAAGCCAACTATAGGCATAAGTCCATATTCTGTATTTAATAATAATCCAATATGGTTTAGCGACCCATTTGGTGACACAATTAAAATATATGGAACTGCAGAAGCTACTAATACAACTTTGGCTGATAAAGGGGGAACAGCAGATATGGCTCAAAAGGCTATTCTTTACAAAGACGCAAAGTTAGTTCCTGCAATTAATCCAAAAACAAATCAATTAGTTGGTTATAATGTATTTGATATACAAGCTACTGATAGGCAAATGCCAGTACTTCAAATTGAACCTGGCGATATGGAAGCATTTAAAACCAACTATAATCGTTTATTTACAGCACAGAGGTTATATTATTCAAGTGGTGAGCCTTCAGAAGGAATGAAAAAATTTGGAGCTGCAATCGATTTTTATAATGGCTTTAATTTTAAATTGGCTTGGAGTGGAATTAAGCAACAAAATAAAGAAGCTTGGAGTGATCCAGTTTTTATCGCTCAAATGGTGGTTTCAACTGCACAAATGGGTCTTAGCATAAGAAGTGGAGGTTTTTCAAATCCTGAAGTGAGGGAATGGTATAATACACAAGTGAGATCCTTAAATGCCAATGTTCCATATACTTTAGAAAATGCAACATTTTTGAATGCACAAAGAAATATGTTAAAATCACAAGCACGAGCAATGATGGCTGATAGGCAAGCTGCAGCACTACTAGATAAAACAGATCCTATTAGACCACTAGATTACTATATCGAAAAATATTCAGCGCAAGGGTATTCAGGAGAAGAATTATGGAAAAAAATCATAACGGGTGCTGGAACTCCCAATGCAAGTGTTAACAGTAAGTTTGGCATAAAATAAATAATTCAAGAATATGAAAGATAATTTTCTTTTAAATAAAACAATTACGTGGAAGCAGCATTCCACCAATGACAGATACTTTTATTGTTATGAAGATGATAAGCTTATTTTGTTAAGAATGAATAATTTTCCTGAAGAAATTTTATATACAATAATTGATGGCTTAAATATTTATGATATAGAAGATAAACCTGAAAGTTGGCATTTACAAGAATCTAATTTTCTTCGTAAAATATAGATTGATTGACTTGTCTTGCAATTTTGATTATCATCTGCATTCATAATTAGCAAATTTTGCTGTTTAATAATCAATTACGTAATGGGTCTGATTTATAAAACGTCGGCAAGGAATTCGCCAAACCATTGCAGGGAAAAGCAATAATCTAGTTTGTCTCTTTATAGTTGCTTATACCTGCAATGCCTTTCAGGTGCTTCGCAGCATGGCGTATATTTAATATTGATTTTTATTAGTCTTTTATCAATTAAACTTAAAACAATAAAATCTTCTTCATCATTGAATTGTTCTAATAGAGCATTCGAAATTCTACTATCAATTTCAGTAATAAATAGCTCTTTGAATAGCATCCGTTCGGGATGCAAATGCCGGGTAGAGATACAATCTTTAAAACCGGCTATAGGTATGGGTTTAACGGCAAGGAGATGGATAATGAAACCTATGGTGGGCAGGGTAATGAGTATGACTATGGTTTTAGAATTTACAACCCGCGCGTAGGAAGGTTTTTGAGTGTTGATCCATTAACCAATAAATATCCTGAACTTACTCCGTATCAATATGCAAGCAACAGACTAATAGACGGAATTGATTTAGATGGCTTGGAACATGCTCCGGCGGGGCTGTTTGGCCCTAACGGCCCACGTGATAATACGGCTGTACAAACAATGCCATTAAATGCTGTATCAGTTCAGAAAGTAAACATACAATCAGCAGCAAGGATCAACTATCTAAACCAGTGGATTATTGCTCCTGATATATTTGGCAAAGGACATATTGGGCCAAGATATATTGTTCAGGCTAACATTGCCAGCATAGGGCAGAATTATTATAATGCAGTTGGAGATAATATAGCTAACGGTCCCGGCGGAGCCACAGGATATTTAATTGCAGGCGACAAAGGAAGCTTTGTTGGTGCAGCAGGTGATCAAATTATGTATTCATTTGGAGGCCTTGATAGAGAAGGCTATTTAGGTAAACCAAGAGTGACCATTGCATCAGAACCAAGTGACCAAACTACTTCAAATACAGCAACAAAAAAAGCTAATCAGTTACGAATAAATCAAGCAAACTCAGATGCATCAGAAGAAATGGTTTATAAAAGATTACAAAGCGTTTTAGGTGAAGATGAAGCCATACTTCTTAAACCAAGAATTTATATAGGAGATGGAAGTTCTGGTAAATACGCTGTTCCGGATTTTGCAATCTACAACACTAAAACAGGGCAATTCTCAAGAATAGTAGATGCAAAAGATGGTGGTGGTGATCTAACACCAGCTCAACAACAGCTTAATGAACAAGGTGGTACATTTAGAGGTTCGAGCAGAGCGCCTAATGCAAAACCTCAAAAAGTTCAGCCTAACTCAATTCAGACAGAAAAAACTAATGTAAATAGCGGAAATTAAAAACATAAATGAAATCAATTACATTAAAGGCAGCAAACGTAAAAGAAACAATATCTGTTCAGTTTGGAGAAAAAATATTGTCAGAAGGTTTTTCTTACAAAAAAGCAGGCAATGAATTTAGACGTCAAAATGAAAGCTATACTTATATATTTAATATTGACCAAGCGGCTTGGATTGATAGCTACTCTCTTCATGTAAGACTATATATTAGCCAAAAACAAATAGAAGATACTTTAGAAAAAATAATTGGAAAGCTTAGGCATAAATTGACTATTGGAAATGATATAGGCAGAATATATAAAAGCCCTGATGGAAGAGAAATTGTAAATGGGGATTTATCAATATGGATTCGACAAGATGAAGATGTTAAAGCTGCTATTGAATCACTCGAATGGTATTATACTGATATAGCCAAGCCATATTTTAAAAGATATCAGACTTTAGAATCAATTGATGATATTATAAATAATGCTCCTTTTGATCATTGCCCTGCGAATGTTGGAGGTAATTTTGATGAGAGATGTATGAAAGGATTAATTGCAGCAAGACTTGTCAATAATCCGGTTTATGAGAAATTAGTGGCTATATATGATGAAGCTATTAAACAAACTATGAATAATGAATCAATAGAGAATTATTATAAAGTAAAAGACTATTTAATGTACAATAGAATAAAATAACTTAATCAAAAATTTATTATACAGCCGTTGATGATTTTCAACGGCTGTATAAATTTAATTTATTTATGCAAATATTATCTGATGTAATTTTTTAGTTTTAAAATAATTTCCTTTTTAAACCTTTCTGTTATTCTTTTTCGTTCACTTCTATTTAAATCTTTATTAAGCAACCATTTTCTTTGACCTTTATTTACAGCCCTAATTGACAATCTAGTTTCCGTATAAAGCGTGTCCATTGTGGAATCATCATGAATAAACGAAACATAATACATTTCTTCTGGGTCATTATTAAAATAAAAGATTTTACCATCTAAAAACCCATACCCTCTGTCCTGCCAATCGTTAAGATATTCCCACTTTGCAGGTATTTTATATTCGGGAAAATTTTTATAAAGAGAATCAATAGCAGAATTTAATTTACTCTTACTTACAGGTAAAGTAATTATTTCAAAACCACCTAATGTGCCACATGATTGCAGAAAGAAAAAAGTAGCCAGTATAAAAAGTATTTTTTTCACAATTGTTTGCTTTTATTTATTGAGGCTTACCTACGTTATCTAAGCTTCGCACCCCTTGCTTTGATGTTTCTATAATTTTATCAGTAGTTTTTTTAGCATCATCAACCATTGTTTTTACCGCATTTATTATAGCAAGTCGAACACTTTTTTCTTTAACAATATTTGTAAATAAGGTAACAACACCTTCAGCAGCATTTTTAGTTTCTTCTGAAACTTTTTGATGATTAACAGGGTCCACTTTATTGTCGTTATACAAATCAACAACAGCTCGGGCATCTTTTACAAGCTGCTTATCTAGATTTAGTGTTCGTAATAAATATACTGCATCAAATACACCGGCCGCTTGAGCTTTATCATAACCTTGGTCATGCTTTTTACCAGCTGCATCTAAAGAATTTATAGCAGGATATTTATAAGTATCGTTTCCATCTCTATCCTTTGGATTAAATGGTCCGACATATATTGTACTACCATAGTTTTTTAATGGAATATCTCCTGACCTATCAATTGTTTTGCCATATTCATTAAGCTTTATGTACTCTACTACTTTTGGCTTTATTGGTATATTGTTTATAGAAACACTGAAGTATTTTAAAGAATTGTCTGTTTCAACTCGTAATATATTATCCTTACCATCATGAGGTTGATAAAACACATAATACTTTTCCAAACCATCTAAATCTATTGCTTGTATTGGCGTGTTGCTTGCGA
>JABDAV010000119.1 GCA_013289015.1 Bacteroidota bacterium
ATGTTGCTGCGCCTATTACTTCTGTTGTGGAAGAAGCTTATCAGAAAGGCATAAAAGTTATTATTGTTGATAGGAGAACTTCATCTGAAAATTATACAGCGTATGTTGGCGCCAGTAATTACGAAGTGGGTGAAAGCGCTGCCACATATGCTAATTCCATATTAAAAGGAAAGGGTAACATTTTGGAGATATCAGATATTCCCGGTTCTTCAGCAGATATAGACAGGCATACAGGCTTTTCCGATCTTATTAAAAAATGCCCGGGTATAAATTTTATTTCTAAGATATATGAAGCAGGCGATGAACATCCTTCAGAGGTAAATACAATTAAGTTTTTACAATCTCATCCTGACATACAATTGGTATTTGCTCAAAACGACAGGCTGGCCCTTTCTGTATATAATGCCTGCAAAAGTTTGGGGCTTGATAAGAAAATAAAAATTATTGGTGTTGATGGCTTGGCCGGCGCCAACGGCGGAATTGATTTGGTTGACAGGGGGGTTATTAAAGCCACTATATTATATCCAACCGGTGGTGGAGAAGCTATTCAAACAGCAGTGAATATTCTTGAAGGCAAACCTTATCAAAAGCAAAATCGCCTTGGAACTACTATTATAGATTCTGCGAACGTAAGAATAATGAAACTGCAAAGCGATAAAATGCTTGCACAGCAAAATGATATTGACAGAAGACAGAAAAAAATTGAGCAGCAGGAGATAATCACAAAAAATCAAATTACTATTATATATGCTATATCTATATCGCTTGCTTTGGCACTGATATTTGGATTTATACTATTGTATTATTTGCGTGAGAACAAAAAAATTAATATAAGGCTTCAGCAACAAAACCAGGAAATATCAAACCAGCGCAATCAATTAATTGAGCTGAGCAAAAAAGCAAAAGAAGCTTCGGACGCAAAAATTAATTTCTTTACAAACATTTCGCATGAGTTCCGCACTCCGCTTACATTAATACTGGCGCCGTTGGAAGAAATTAAAAACAACCCAAGGCTTGACAACAGAGCTCAAAAATTAACTGCGCTTATCCAAAAAAATGCATTCAGGCTTTTAAAGCTGATAAATGAAATAATGGATTTCAGAAAAATTGAAAGTGATAAGATGATTTTGCAGGCGGAAGAAAATGACATTGTTCAGTTTCTTGATGACATTATTAATAATTTTAAAGGCCTTGCCAAAAAAAGAAATATTGATCTCAGGTTGATGTCCAAAGAACCGGGTGTAATTCTTTGGTTCGATGCTTCCATGCTTGATAAGGTAATGTTCAATCTTTTATCTAATGCATTTAAATTCACAAACGATAATGGTTTTATTTATGTTTCGGTTGAAAAAAACGCTGTAGAAAATAATGTTGTTATAAAGGTTGAAGACAGCGGCATTGGCATGCCGCAACAAGTGGCTGATAAAATATTCGAGCCATTTTACCAGGGAAATATTAATGACAGAAAAAGCAGCGGGCTTGGTCTTTCATTATCAAAAGAATTTATACAATTACACCAGGGAAGCATAAGTGTAAGCAGCAAACAAGGAGAAGGAACAATTTTTACTATTAAACTTTTGCCGGGCAAAGATCATTTTGAAAAGGATCAGTTATTATCTAATAAAATACCCAACGAAAAATCATATTATGATGAAAGAATTTTCTTAAGGGAACCTGATCATGCAATTAATGCCGAAGAAAACTTTGCTAACGAAAACAAATCTGATGATACAATTCTGGTAATTGAAGACAACTATGACCTGCGTAATTATTTGGTTGAAAAACTTAGTCACACCTTTTATATTATTGAAGCAGAAAACGGAACAAGTGCTATACAAATGGCTTTTGATAATATTCCGGATCTTATAATTTCCGATGTTGTATTGCCTGGTAAAGATGGTTTTGCCATTGCAAACATTTTAAAATCTGATATACGCACTTCTCACATCCCGATAATTCTTTTAACGATTAAAACAGAAATGCAGAGCCAGATCGAAGGCATGAAAAGCAAAGCCGATGCTTACATTGTAAAGCCATTTAATTTTCAGTTTCTGCTTGAAACAATAAAGAGTGTTTTAAGAAACCGTGAAACCTTGAGAGAACATTATACCAGTGAATTGCCGATTGAGTTAAAAAGCCACGCACCAAAAAAGCTGGATAAAAAATTTATCAATGATTTTACTTCGATAGTTGAACGCAACATAAGTAATGATAATTTTAACGTAGACGAAATTTGCAAAGCCATTGGTATTTCAAGAATACAATTATACAGGAAGGTAAAAGCATTATTAGGTTGTAATGTGAACGACTATATTTTAGCTGTACGTTTACAAAAAGCAAAATATCTATTGAATGAAACCGGAATGTCAATTGCTGAAATTGCAGATAAGGTTGGTTTTTCTTCTGCCGCTTATTTTTCAACTGTGTTTAAAAACAAGTTTGTTGTAACGCCAAGTGAATTCAGGGATAAAGGAAAAGTAACCAATTAATTTTAGAAACATGCTCCGGCAAACCGGCAACTTATAACAATAAAAAATCGCACGCATAAGTTTTTGCGCATGCGATTAAATTTATATAAGTGCTTATACTTTTTTCTTAACGGGTTTTGGCGCAAATATGACAAGCATTCTCTTGCCTTCCATTTTCGGCATGCCTTCCAATACACCAACTTCACTAAGCCGTTCTGCAAATTTTAAAAGCAGCAGTTCGCCGCGTTCTTTAAACATAATGGCACGGCCTTTAAATTGAACATAAGCTTTTACTTTATCGCCCTCCTTTAAAAACCGTTCAGCATGTTTTGTCTTAAATTCAAAGTCATGATCATCAGTGCCGGGTGTAAAACGAATTTCTTTTACTTCGCTTTGTTTAGCATTGGCTTTCATTTCTTTTTCTTTACGCTTCTTCTCGTAAAGAAATTTTTTGTAGTCAATAATTTTACAAACCGGAGGATCCGCATTGGGGGAAATTTCAACCAGGTCAAGCTCCATTGATTGCGCCATGCGCAACGCGTCCTGTGTGGGATAAATGCCAACGGTTATGTTATCGCCTACTAAACGTACCTGCGCTACACGTATTCTTTCGTTAATACGGTGTTCTGCTTCGGGTTGCCTGTTAAAACGAGGATTAAATTTTCCTTTTTGAGGTAAAGCCATTAATTGTTTTTTCGTGAAAAATAATACTTGTAAACTGGTTTCTAAATTAATAGTTTTTTAAAACAGCCTGCAAAAATAAATTATTTTCTTTCTGCAATTTCTTCTTTTAATAAATTAATAAATTGTTCGATGTTTTGCGGTTCAGGTTCGATTTTGTTGTGCTTTCTTACGGCAAGTTTCCGTTCTGTGGCCTCACGTTCGCCAATTACGAGCATATAAGGCACTTTGCTTAGCTCCGCATCGCGGATTTTTTTACCAACTTTTTCGCTGCGTTCATCAGTTTCAACTCTTATTCCTGCTTTTTTAAGCTGCATATAAACTTCTTTCGCATAAGGCAGAAATTTATCGCTTATAGGCAGGATTTTCACCTGCACGGGCGACAACCACGTGGGGAATCTTCCGGCATAATGTTCCAGTAAAAAGCCAATAAAACGTTCATGTGTGCCCAACGGCGCACGGTGGATGATCAGGGGTGTTTCAGTTGAATTTTCCGGTGTAGTGTATTGCAGTTTAAAGCTTCTGCCCTGAGAGAAATCGACCTGGTTGGTTGCCAAAGTAAATTCGCGGCCAATAACACTGTATATCTGTACATCTATTTTCGGTCCGTAAAAAGCTGCTTCGTCAGCAACTTCAACAAAAGGAATTTTAGATTCGATCAAAACCTTGCGTACCATTTCTTCCGTTTCCTGCCAGAGCTCCGGCTCGTTCACATATTTAATTCCTAATTTTTCTTTTGAGTGAAGTGATAAGCGCATCACATATTTATCAATACCAAAAATTTTAAAATATTTCAGGTACATATCATTCACGCCGCGAAATTCATCTGCGAATTGTTCTTTACCGCAGTAAATATGCGCATCATTCATGTGCAAACAGCGCACACGCATCAAACCAAATAATTCGCCGCTTTGTTCGTAACGGTAAACTGTTCCATATTCTGCAATGCGATAAGGAAGGTCACGATAGCTTTTTGGTTCAGCCGCATATATTTTATGATGATGCGGACAATTCATTGATTTCAGATAATACTTCTCTCCATCCAGTTCCATCGGCGGATACATACTATCTGCATAATAAGGCAAATGCCCGCTGGTTAAATACATGCTTTCTTTCGCGATGTGCGGCGTAACAACACGCTTATAACCTGCATCCTCTTCTGTTTCTTTTGCCAGCTTTTCCAGCTCTTCAATCATAACCGTTCCGTTCGGCATCCACATGATCAAACCCTGACCAACATCATCATCCATTGTATAAATACCGAGTTCTTTCCCAAGCTTACGATGATCGCGTTTCCTGGCTTCTTCAAGCATCGCCAGGTATTCATCCAATTCTTTTTGAGAGGGGAATGAGATACCGTAAATGCGTGTAAGCTGTTTATTTTTTTCATCGCCTTTCCAATAGGCGCCGGCAATATTGGTTAATTTGACGGCTTTTATAAAACCCGTGGCCGGAATATGCGGCCCGCGGCAGAGATCAGTAAAATTTCCCTGCGTATAAAAAGTAATGTTGCCGTCTTCAAGGTTTTGCAACAGATCAAGTTTGTATTCATCACCTTTTCCTGCAAAGTACGCAATTGCTTCAGCCTTTGGGGTTTCTTTTCTTATATACTGATTGTTCTGCTTTGCCAGCTCATTCATCCTTTTTTCAAGCGCTCTCAAATCGTCTTCGGTTATCTTTTTATCGCCCAGGTCCATGTCGTAATAAAAGCCATTATCAACCGGTGGGCCAACCCAAAACTTCACACCCGGAAACATGCTTTCTACAGCTTCAGCCATTAAATGTGCAGTTGAATGCCAGAAGGTTGATTTTCCTTCTGCATCATTCCATGTAAGTAATTTCAGGCTTGCATCTTCATTGATAGGACGCGTTGCATCCCATGTTTTTCCATTCACATTCGCAGCAATAACCTTTCTTGCCAAACCTTCACTGATTGATTTTGCCACATCAAGCGCGGTAACTCCATTTTCATATTGCCTTACAGCACCATCCGGAAACGTAACATTGATCATAATAAAAAAAGTCAAAAATAAAAATTCAAAACGGGCTGCAAAAGTAGGGAATGATTTGTATAGCAACGCTTCGTTAAATTCTATATAGCATTAAAACTATTAACTTACGTTTATCTTTACCGCTCTGTATGCAACTCGCAACATTTTTAGCCAGGCGTATTGCCTTTAATAAACAACATTCTTTTTCCAGATTTATCATCAGGCTTGCAACTGCAGCCACAGCACTTAGTGTTGCAGCGATGATATTAACGCTGGCTTTTGTTAACGGGTTTCAATACGCGGTTAGTAATAAGATTTTTAATTTCTGGGGGCATTTGCGTGTACAGGAATATGAGCCGGATAAGGCGATGATCTCAGAAGAAACACCCTGGAAACCGAATGATACCACGCTGCAGATACTACATATTTTTCCTCAGGTAAAACAAATACAGGCTTTTGCAACAAAGTCTGCTGTTATTGAAAAGAACAAAGAGATAGAAGGTGTTTTATTTAAGGGTGTGGATAGTAATTATGATTTTAATAATCTTAAATCTTTTTTAAAGGAAGGAAGATTTCCTGATTTGCGCGATAGTGGTTACACCAAAGAGATAATGATATCTGTCCCCATTGCAAATGAACTTCAGATAAAGCTTAACGATTCAATAAACATTTATTTTATCAACCAGCAAAAAGGCGGCGCTTCTGTGCGCCGATTAAAAGTTTGCGGCATTTTTAAAACAGGTATAGAAGAATACGATAAAACATTTGCAGTAGGTGATCTGCGCTTATTGCGGCAGGTGTATGATTGGGAGCAGGGTGAGATTGGCGGATATGAAGTTTTTTTGAAAGACTACAAGCAAATGGATACTATAAACTCCATGCTGTATGAAATGCTTCCGCAGGCCTGGATAAGCCGCACCATAAAACAGGTTTATCCAAATATATTTGACTGGTTACAGATACAGGATGTTAACCGCAATGTTATTTTTATTGTAATGGCTATTGTTGCTATTATTAATCTTATAACCTGCCTGCTTATTTTAATACTGGAACGTACAAGAATGACGGGCATTTTAAAAGCCCTTGGCGCCCGCGACTGGATCATTCAAAAAATATTCCTGTATCATGCCAGCGCCATAGCGATACGCGGTATTATCATCGGGCTTTTTGTTGGACTTGGCATTTGTATTTTGCAACAGCAAACAGGCTTTATAAAAATGGATGAATCTGCATATTATGTTTCAGAAGCACCGGTATATATTATCTGGTGGGAGATTGTTGCAGTATGTGTTGTCACCCTGCTTGTTTGTTTGCTTTCGTTGCTAATTCCCACCTGGCTGGTAAAAACTATAAAGCCGGTTAAAGCCATACAGTTCAGGTAAGATGCAGATGATATTGCCTCGTTATGAAAAAAAATTTGTTGCAGGATTTGAAGTTAAATGCAGAAAGTTAACAGCTCTTCAAACAAATATTATATAAGCGTTAGAACTAACATAACTACATTTGTTACAAAGCAAACCTTATACACTATGCGCGCCGCCAAAGACATCTTGCAACAGAAAGGAACCCAATTTAATTGTGTAAACAGAAAAGCAAATGTTTTGTATGCAATAGGAGTAATGAAAGCGGAGAACATAAGTTATCTTATTGTAAAAGATGATGACGATAATTACCTCGGCATTTTTTCAGAGCGTGATTACACACATAAGGTTGTTCTTGAAGGAAAGCAATCAGCCAATACAACAGTAAGCGAGATAATGACCACCGATCTTGCCAATGCTTCCCTGGATGATTCAACCAGTAAACTAATGCTGCTGATTAATAATTCAAAAGCAAGATATATTCCTGTATTTGACGGGAAGCATTTCGTTGGCATTATTACCATTCATGATCTGATGCGTGAAGCCATGGCCGATTATGAAAAGGCAAACAGAATTTAGATACCCACCAGCTTGAATTCTTAAAAGCACACAGCAAATGATTATTTATCTGCTGTAAAGCCTGCCATTATATATTCTTTATTCAAACGGCCAATATTTGTTACGGATATTTCTTTAGGACAGGCAGCTTCGCAGGCGTTCGTATTTGTGCATGCGCCAAAACCTTCTTTATCCATTTGATTGATCATTGCCACAATACGTGTTTTACGTTCAGGTGAACCCTGAGGCAACAAAGCGAGATGTGCAACCTTTGCAGACACAAATAACATCGCTGAACTGTTTTTACATGCTGCAACGCATGCGCCGCAACCAATACATGCAGCGGCAGCAAAAGATTTATCAGCACTATCTTTTTCAATAGGAAGTGCGTTGGCATCAACCGCATTGCCTGTGTTAACAGAAATGTAACCGCCTGCCTGGATAATTCTGTCAAATGCAGAACGGTCAACAACCAGATCTTTTATAACAGGAAATGCTTTTGCACGCCAAGGTTCAACCACAATGGTATCACCATCATTAAATGCACGCATGTGTAATTGGCAAACAGTATTCGCTTTCCACGGACCATGCGGTTTGCCGTTTATATACATGGAACATGTACCGCAAATGCCTTCGCGACAATCATGATCAAAAGCAATGGGCTCCTTACCTTCAGTTATAAGGCGTTCATTCAGCACATCAAACATTTCAAGAAAACTCATTTCAGAAGAAATGTTTTCTACTTTATATGTTTCAAACTTACCTTTCTCTTTGCTGTTCTGCTGACGCCAAACTTTCAGCGTGAGATTCATGTTGTAATGTTCCATAAGCCCTAACCCTAAAGGGAATTTTATTTATTTTATTGATTGCTCCTTTTCCCCTTTAGGGGATGGAGGCTTTATTTATAGCTTCTCTGGCTAGGATGTACTACATCATACTTCAACTCTTCTTTATGCAACTCCCATTCTTCATCTGCTTTGTATTCCCAAGCTGAAACATACATGTAGTTATTATCGTCACGTAAAGCCTCACCTTCAGGTGTTTGATATTCTTCTCTGAAATGCCCGCCGCAGCTTTCGTTACGTTCCAATGCATCCATGCACATTAGTTCACCCAGTTCAATAAAGTCTGCAACACGGCCTGCTTTATCCAATTCAGGATTGAATTCATCTACTGCTCCCGGAATTTTTACATTGCTCCAGAACTCTTTTTTCAAAGCGCGTATTTCTTCAATCGCTTGTTTTAATCCTGCTGCATTTCTTGCCATGCCACATTTATTCCACATAATTTTTCCAAGACGTTTATGCAAACTTTCAACAGTTTCAGTGCCCTGAATACTTATTAATTTTTCTATTCTTTCTTTAACTGCTTTTTCGGTTGCTTCAAATGCTGGATGCGTGGTGGGAATTTCTTTTGTTCTTATTTCATCAGCCAGGAAATTTCCTATTGTGTAAGGAATAACAAAATAACCATCGGCCAAACCCTGCATTAATGCACTTGCACCTAAACGGTTTGCGCCATGATCGCTGAAATTTGCTTCACCCAAACAATATAATCCGGGAACAGTTGTCTGCAATTCATAATCAACCCAAAGACCGCCCATCGTATAATGCACTGCAGGATAAATGCGCATGGGAACTTCATAGGGGTTTTCGCCGGTGATCTTTTCATACATGTCGAAAAGATTACCGTATTTTTCTTTCACCACTTCATCACCGAGTTTCTTTATTTCTTCAGATGCTGCATTTTCAATATTGCGTTTGCCACATTCAATTTTTCCATAACGTTGTATAGCATCGGCATAATCTAAATACACTGCCTGCTTTGATGATCCAACACCATAACCGGCATCACATCTTTCTTTGGCTGCGCGTGAAGCCACATCCCTCGGAACAAGATTGCCGAATGCAGGATACCTTCTCTCTAAATAATAGTCTCTTTCATCTTCGGGAATATCGTTGGGTTTGCGTGGGTCGTTTTGTTTTTTGGGAACCCATATTCTT
>JABDAV010000120.1 GCA_013289015.1 Bacteroidota bacterium
CTTTCTGCGATGCTTTCGTTATCATCGTCATATAATACTACCTGCCATTGGTTTGTGCCGATGGCTTCGATATTATAATAAAAAGGATTTATAGCGAATGAAATAAACGCTTTGACGCCATCAAAAACTTCCGGTTGCGGCAGAGTATTAAAATCAAGTGTGCTTGTAAGCAGCGTTTCATTTGCTTCATTTTTTACAGAGAAAGTTTGCGTATTAACGCCACTTGAAACAATATCAAAAAATTCAGAAAAATCTATCAATAATTTTTGTCGCTCTGTTTTTAAAATACCTAATTTCAAATACAATCTTTTTTCAAGTCCTGATAATGCAGTAATGGAATTTTTGCGAAGGCCCACTGCTCTTTCAGCACTTGAGGTATATACATCTGCAAGAAAAGCAGAACGGCACCGTAATAAATAGGATGAAGTAGCAAGGCTGCGATTTTCAATTTCTACAGGTGTGTTTGCATTCTGAAGGTTAATATTGTTTTCTAAAAACCCAAGCGTTAATAACTCTTCACTGAAGCGCCCTAATAAATGATCAAGAACATTATTCTTGCGACGCAGCATTTCACCCGGAGATTCTGACAGAATATCTAAATTGGTTATATAACCATTGGCCGGATCTTTTATAAAAACATTCCAATCCGTACTTTGATCATATGATTTAAGTAAGTATTGAATTTGAGGATTATAATAAAGTGGTTGATAAAAATAAGTTTTGTTATTGCCGGGAATTATGCTGAAGAAAGCTGATGTTTTAGATAATTGTGCAAGATGATTCGCCATTAACTGTTCAAAAAAAAGCAGGTATGCACTTAATTGCCTTTGCTGACCTACACGTTCGGCGGTGGCATTTTTTTGAATGTCTGCAGACAAAGCATATATTGATGGGTAATTATTTTGAATAGAATAATAGTTAGCGATTGTTTCAGGCGTCCAGCTATTTTGAACAAAATTATTATCAGGGCTGATTACGGTTGGAATAACAGATGCGGATGCAGCGGCAATTCTTAGATCTGCAACTGCCTGGAAAACTTTATCCTGATCGTATTTTATTTCAACACCGTTTCTAAAAAACGTAAACTGAGTTTTTAATAAGCTGAGTTTTGGCTGGTATTGTTGGTCTGTAAGCAATTGAAGGCATTCAATTACATTATCGGCAGTTAAGCGGTTTCCTATATAACTGCTCATTGAAAAATTTTCAACAGCAATTACAGAATTATTTCTCAGGCCCTGGCTGTCTTCTAACATTAAACGGAGCAGGTCAGATGCATATAAGATATCACGCTCAGTGTTGGGTATATTGATCAGAAAACCATCATTTAATAATACGCCATCATAAATTTGATCGGTTGATAATCCCTGCGCCTGCAGTTCCTGCAGGCTTTGAAATTTCATTATCGGATCAATAAAAAGATCTATTGATGAGAGAATATTAATGATCGTTTGCTGAACATCTGCGTCAGCAGATAATTCAATAGAAGCCTGCAATGCTATTTCCTGTGTTTGAAATGTATCAAACTCAACAAAGTCTTCACAAAGGTTGCGGTTTTGTGCCAGGAAAGTTTTTGTAGCGTTAATATTATCAAATACCAGTTTCAGTCTTTCCCTGTAAATTTCAACTGAACTGCCGGGCTCTGTATTTGCCAGCATAAGATGGCTTACAATAGCATCTTCCAATTGCAATTTATCTTCAAGAGGCGGTTGATCTACTAGTCTTACAACTACTGTAAGTTCTGTTTCGGTACTGTCGAACTGTATTTTTAAATTAGAGAAATAGTCATTTATTTCTCCTTCTTCAAAAGAAATTAATATAGGGTTGCCCCCGGTAATGTCTGTTACAGTATAGGAAGATAATGAGTCACTCCATGCAAGTATTGAAGGCTGATCTCTATATGTAAATGCAAACTCAACATCATATTCATTGCTGCTTGCTGTGGTAATAGTTGCCAGTACGAGGTTGCTGTTGAGATCATCGTCTCCCCATTCGAGTAAAACACTATATAAACCACTGATGGCTTCACCTGTTAAAGGCTTTACCTGCGCATACTTAACATCAACATTTGGAGCGATCGTTGAGCCAATCAGCAATTTTTGAAAATCGGTTGTCGTAATAGCATTACATACAAGCGCTTTTTCCGGCTCATACAATGCCATATCTTCAAGCGGAACAGATGGATCAAACAGTTGCTGAATATCAAGCTGGCCTTTAAATCCTAATTCGGTTAATGCATAAGAAAGCAATTCCAGTGTGGTAATACCGGGATCGTGTACATTATGATCCGTCCATGTATCTCCTGCCCACTTGCGTATATAATCCATTGCTGTTTCAACCAGCAAAGAATAATTCATACTGTCTGATGGAGGCGGTGCTTTGGATATTGTTACAGGATCACTCATACAAACATTACTTGCGATGGTTTACATAAATTTCTGACATGGCATTAGGTAAATGCTTTTTATCAAGACTTATTCTTTAATGGATATTTTGTTTAATTGCTGAAGCTTATCATCCAGTTCTTTCATTTTATTATCCAATTCTTTTATGGCATTTACCAATACATAAGTTAAAGCATTGGGATTATATACCAATAGTTCAGCAGGAGATTCATTTTCGTCGAGATATGAAAGAGATTTGGAAACAGTATACGGCAATATTTCTGCAATTTCCTGTCCTATTATTCCAACCTGTTCATTGCCGTCCTGTGTTTTGGCTTTGCCGTTATATTTAAATTTTACGGGATTTATCTGTAGTATTTTGGCAAGCCCATCTTCAAAAGGCCTTATTTCTTTCTTTACACGTACATCAGATGTAAATGCCCATGTACCTGTTCCGTCATTTTTAAAAGCACTTCCATTTACCTGCAATGCCGCATTGTTGGAACTGGGCAGATCTGCATTAGAACGTATAACAACATTACCGCTTGCCGGCACACTTAACTGTGCGTTACCGCCTTTGGATAAGGTTAGCAGCTGATCAACTTTAGCATTTAAATCAACATTGCCATTTGGTCCTTGTCTTAACGCAAATTCATCATTGTTGGCATGAGCAGAGTGACTAAATTCTGCATAAGCGCCAAATACACCAACGCCATTAAACAAACTGCCATTACCAATTTTGGCTTTTTCAGTTGTTCCAAGATTTACTTCAAACCTTGCAGTGGTATCCGGAGTGCCAACTTCTGTTCCCACAACAACTCTTCCCTGTGTATAGGAAATATCGTTAGTCAAAGGAATTGGCTGAAAACCGCCTCCGGTTCCGGCTCCTACATCCTGCCACGTAGTGCCATCAAAATATTGAACCTTGCTTGCAGTAAAGCGCAATGTGCCTGCAGGACCTGACGCTGTATCACCAAGTGTAATTATAAAATTGCCGTTTGTATCTTTTTTAAGATTGTCATCGTTAGTATTCACGGAAGAATCGATCATATCTCCAAAATCGGCGCCGGAAGGGCGTTTACCGTCGCTAAACTTTATTTTTAAGTCAGCTCTTGTTTGTTCCATAATTTATTTTTTTAAATTTTTATAATTAATTCTGAGAAATTTCAAAGTCAAGACTAACTATCATATAGCCAATTCCGCTTTTTGTACTGCTTAAATCACAGACCTGTTCTCCCGCTGAAATTGGTGTGATCCTGTGTTGTAATGCTGAAACAATAATTGCCGGCGATACCGGGGACTCAGTTGTACTGTCAACTGGTGAACCAATAATAAAATCAGTACCTATCAATGCGCTATTATCACCATTGATAGTGGAAGGAATCTGATGACTGATAAAGAAGTTACCGCCAATACTTAATGAACCAATTCCGCCTCTTAGTGCACCTTCATACAAATGATACATATCAAAACCAGTTACAAAGTCAACATAGTCCCTGCTTTCTACAAATTCAAGTAAATCTGATTTATATACTTTGCCGCCAAATGGAATGTCTTCGCCTTCTTCATATGCCCATGGAGAAAGGAACATCTTAATATCATCATTTAATACACCTGCATAATAGCCGGCATCTTTGCCTGGCATGAATGAAACTTTGAAATCGAGTAATATTTCTTCATAAACAGGATTATTTACATTAACCTGTACAAAAGCTGACGTATAGTTTTGAACATAATCTTCTATTTCCCTAAGTAAAACAGTACTGCACCGCGGTTCTAATGGATCACCATAATTTTTATTTCTTAAATCAGGCACTACAATTATTTGAATGTTCCCTGCTTTTGGCGCTACATAATCCGGCTGGAACCGTTGGTATTCCACCTTCAATTCGGGGTTGAGCGGCGGAAGGCATCGTACTTTAAAAATAGAAGGAAATGCCTGCAATATAAAGTGCTCATAATCCCATGGCGATGAAAGACGGTTTTTATGTTTTAGCCTTTCACTTACACGTGTATAAAATGTAGTATCGTCTTCGTTTGGCTGTCCATCAAACGATGCAAATGGCTGCGTTACTTTTTTTATTGATGATAAAGGAGTTGATAGTTTTTTAATAGCACCCGCAACCAATCCCTTTGACAATTGAATGTTACTGGTTGAAGCAGTTACCAAAGTTGCTGAAATAGCCTGGCTGTTTACAGAACTCACATTACTCGCACCATTAGCCTTTTCTGTAGTATCTACCCTTCCGCGGATCCAGTGCAATCCCGTTGGCATTAAAGTGTTATTGTTGGTAGCTGTTCTGCCTATTGCCAGCATTATTATACCTGATTTCTGAAATCCTTCAGTACTGTCTGCAAGCACATCTGCACCTTCAATATCTATCCATTGATTACTTGCCAAATAACTCCAGGTAATATCGCTGCTGGCAGTTAAATCATCAGGAGAAAGTGCTTCCGAAGTACCCTCTTCGATCTGAAAAAGAAAACTGATGGAATGCGGCGGTTCAAAATTTGCCAGACCAATATAGCATTGTGCAGCCCCATCTATTACCGGTAATACTGTAACCGTTTCATCTTCGATTATGCTGCGATAACCAAATGGTTCGAGGTACCAAAATAAATAGGTAGTATCGTCTGCGGAAGGAAGGAATGTTTCCTCCGCTTCATAGTTAACAGAAAGCGATTTTATCTGTGGCGTATAAGGCTGATTAGGCAGAACGGGAGCTGTTCCGATCCCGGAAAATTTACTTAATGCAATAGATTTTTGCGCATATACTTTAGGATAAAAAGTATGGCCAAATGCTTCAAATTCAGAGTTAGTAATCGGGGGATCCAGGTCGTCAAGCTCTAATTTTAAAAAGCCATTTTTTATTCCTGGTGCAAATCCCTGTGAAAGATCATCATCTGCCGCAGTATGATCCTGGTTAATATTTCTAAAGCCATCATTATTTACGGGAATGTCAAGCGTTTTGCCATCAATACCATCAGCAAAAAGAGATTTTTGTATTAAAAAATTCCACTGCCCGTTCGCAAGAAAATAAAGTGAAGCTTTAAAGCTGGACCTGGTTATTTGATTAACGCTGTCAAAATATCCTGCATAATAATTTGCAATGCTTGCCGGTAGTTTATTCCATTCAATATTTACGTCCAGTGATGTAAGCCTTTTGGTAAAAATTTCATTAGAGCCAATATAAAAATCAGAGCCCACAGCAGGTTGTGAAGAGAAAGGTATGAATGGCTTTTTTGCATTAACTACAGCATCATCATTTTGAACTATAAAATCTTTTGCACCTGTTACATTGGTATTAATTGTAACGGAAAGAATTTGTATGTTCTGCAGGATATCGTATTGACTAAAATCCTGGTTTAATACCAATTTCAAAACGGGATAATCAGTTACAAAAGCATCCTGTAAAACAGCGGAATTAAAAGCAACAATGGCGGGGTCTATTGCTTCAAGCCTTCCTGTAAGTAATAAATATTGTTGTGAATTTTGAGTAGTCAGGCTAATATCAATGCCATTTACTACTTCAACCCATCCTTTTGCTCCGGACAAAAATATCCTGAAGGCATTTGCTAAAGAAGTATCTGCTTTGCCATTACTATTTACTTCAATTGAAAGCGAAATAAACCTTACACCATCTTCCAAAAACAATATGGGAGAAGAAATTGCGAAACCAACAGACCCGATGATCATATTTTTTTCGCTGTCAGCTTTTTCTGATTGGGCTTCGCCGAAAGGGCGCCATCCGGGCACATCTTCAAAAGGTTCTCCCTGCCCGTCAAGTGAGTCTGCCTGCGGCGCTACTTGTATTAATGTACCTTTTATAATTGTTGATTCAAGAAATAAAGTTTTAAGAGATGCAACCGTAGCTTTATTAATAACAATATCCCGATCTGTCTGAAATTTTATTGGCTGGCCAATATCATCTTTACCGGCATCAAGTAAAGTACCTTGTGGCAAAAGATAATCTGATAGCTGCTTGGCCAATTCAAAAACCACATTCACTTTATCAGGAACTGCCGGATTGGGGTTGATCCCTAAAATCTCTTCATAATAATAATTAAGATGCTTTTGCGTAAGTCCATTTACATCCTGCTGTACAAATTGAAATAACTGTAAAAAAGCAAGAAGCAAAACAAAATGTGGCGGCAAATCTGATCGCGTATTCAGTGTTTGCTGAATTACATCAAGGCTCTGCATTTCACCTGTATCAGCATCAACCAAAAACGTAGAAAAGAAATCTGTCCAATCACCACTCTCCTGGTTTTCTGAATCGTAAAACCTTATTTCTTTTGCTAATTGATAAATATATGTGAGAAAGTCAGTAAGTGTGCGTTCATCTCCTTTTGCATAGGCAGTATCCAACGTTGGCAACATTCTTTGTAATTGATTGGTGCCATCATTTTTAAAAAGCTCTCTATAACTGATATCATTGCTCATATCCTGCAAAACTTTATTCAGTATTAGTTTACATCGGTTCCTTCATTTATATAAAAAGGATAAACCAGGTTGTTTCTTGTATTGGTGCTCCTTATTGTATAATCTATTATTAATAGTAAGCGCCCTTCAACAGTACGATCCTTCATTATGCTTAATTCATTCATGTCAATGCGTGATTCATACAGGGCTATAGCAAATTCCAAATCTTTTTCCAGTGCAGCCGCAGTGCCTGTATCAATATTTTCAAACATCAGCCTGTTCAGATTTGTTCCGTATCCGGGACGCATAATTCTTTCGCCCAATTGTGTTCCCAGTAGTATTTGAAGGCTGCGTTGTATATCATCTTCACCTTCAGTTATTATTACCCCCTGCACTGTTGTTTTATCAAACTCAGGTGGGAAACTCCAGCCCTTGCCTTGAAATGATTCAGCCATAACTATTGATATTTTTAAACTTTTTTCTAAAATTTTATCCTCCAATCATCACTGTCGGGCAACCTAATATGATAGTTCCGCCATGTGCAGTTGAGTCGCCCATTCTTGCTGTGGGTTTGCCTCCGATCATCACGGTAGACGAACCCATTATTATTGAATCCGGCGGGCCTGTACAGGTACACATATCACCTAAACAGGCAGCAGGCATTCCGCCAATAAGCACAGTTGCTGTGCCTGGTGGCAATACAGGACCGCCAACATGTGGTACAACTCCCGTTACCATAGGACAAACATGCATATCTGCCACCCTTGCCGCCATTCCCATTTGTCGTGGTTTTTTAATTTATCTGAACAATAGCACCTTTTAAAACAGCGTTTGCACTGCTGCTTACTTCAATGCCGGCAGTACCTTCTGCTTTAAATTGTGCTGTAGCTTTCAGGTTTACATTCATACTGCCTTCTACTTTTATATCTTTCTTGGATTTGATTGATAACTCTCCTGCACTATCTATTGTTATGCCACTACTATCCATAGTAATTTTATTACCGTTTTTATCTTCAAGGCTTATACTTCCGGCATTATCATCAAGTACTACTTTTTGTTCAGCAGGTGTTTGAATGGTTACACTTTTTTTATCGTCGTCAAAAAGAATTTTTATTTTTTCGCGTGTAAATATTCCTTTTTGATTATTATCATCAGAAGCATCTAAGGGAGCCGGCTTACCACTGCTGTGCAGCATTCCTAAAACCACAGCAAAACGCGGATCATCATTTACAAAACCTACAATAACTTCATCACTTATTTCCGGCAGGAAAAAAGTACCGCGTTGATCTCCTGCATCGAGTGTTGCCACACGTGCCCAAATGCCATCATCATCCGGGCTAATAGTTGGGATTTTTACCTGAATGCGATTTTCACCAATCGGATCATCCTGCAGGTGTGTAACCACACCAACATGCAATCCTTTAACGGCAGGCAACAAATCTGAAACCGGCTGAGCATTAATTTTAAATTGCTTTATATGCCATTCCGGATCTAAGCCAAACTGCGCGTCACAAATCCAATTGCCGTTTATAAGTTCATGCCGTACGCCGGTTACATATACTTTACCATTCATTCGATCGCCAACACCGGCTAATTCCAGAATAGTTCCTGGTTTTACCGTTGCCATGCCCTGGAATTTTACGCGCCCACGTGTTTTAGCCATTTTTTGGCGGAGCAATAATGCATCTGCCCAGCTTTGCAATTCATCTGTTTCCAAAGAACCGCCATGATGGTATTCATATGCTTCCAAACCGATTACATCAGCTAATTGTGTAGTGTCTAAATTTCCATTTTCTTCCCAACCGGGATCTGATGCAGTTGCCTCTGATATTTGCTGGCCGGAAAAATCCCATGTAGATGTTTTTACAGATTGAGTTTGCACGCGTGCATCAATCTCTGCATCTAATTCAATAATATTTGATCCGAATAAAGGTGAAGCCAAAGCATCGCCGCTTATATCGGGAACCTGTGTTGTAATAGTTCCATCATCAACTATACATACCTGCCCGTTGGCTTCCACCCTGCTTACAATAAAGTCCCAGTCGGTTGCATTAAACTGAACCAGTTGTTTGTTTTGAAAAGAAGTGTCGGCTATATCATTTT
>JABDAV010000121.1 GCA_013289015.1 Bacteroidota bacterium
TAGAATTAAATAAACCTCTAAAATTCTTTTTGGTATTAGCTCTTGTTAGGATGATTATTTCCTCCATTTTACTGGTTCAAGTCCAACTCGAGGAGCTGGAAGCCGCTATATGCGGCTTTTTTGTTGTATGTACTATGTCTATATTTTATATTCGTTTGTTGGCGATAAATATTATGTTGGATATACAAACGATTATGAACGCCGCTTAGTTGAACATAATACGCTTACACAAAACACTTTTACAAGTAAATACACGCATTTAAAATGTTTCTATCAATTCCACCATGCCTTCTTCCAATGCTTGTTTGGTAGCGCCGGGTATAATATATTTTCTCGCTAACATAAAAACAGTAAAAGCTGTTATAGCACAACAAGCCATTACGCCAGCCATCGGCAATTCAGTGCGGTTTTGCAACACACTAATAAGAGCTGCGGCGCATGCGCCGATACCCAATTGAATAGCACCAATTAATGCGGAAGCATTTCCGGCATTATGCCCTAATGGTGCTAACGCGAGTGCGGTTGCATTCGGGAAAATAAAGCCCTGGCATGCCAGGAAAAGAAATACAAGTACAATGGTAAGAAACAGGTTACTCCAACCCATTAAAGTGAGGCAGACAAAAGCTATCCCGATAATGCTTTGGCAACACGTAACAATTTTGATGATGTGTTCACTCGAATAATATTTTAATAAAATATTGTTCACCTGCGTAGCACCAATTAGCCCTGCAGCAATAAAAGAGAATATCAATCCGAATTGTGCTTCACTTACTTTAAAAATCTCCATAAACACGTACGGCGAACCACCAACGTATGCATATAATCCTCCGTAAGAAATTGCTCCTGTCAATGCAAAAGTTATAAACTGGCGTTGCTTTAAAACCGATGCAAAATTCCGCAGTATGAAAACAGGTTTCAACGAAAAATCAGGATTAGGCCCTTTGCTTTCCGGCAAATAAAAATATGTACCGATGAGGATGCAAAGAATAACAATGATCAATGTTGCAAAAATATATCGCCAGCCTAATGCTGCCGTAATATAACCACCTAATGTTGGTGCAATGATGGGCGATACAGACACAACCAACATCAACATAGAAAATATCCTGGCGTTTTCTTTTACATCAAAAAGATCGCGCACCATTGCCCTTGCAGCTACCATGCCGGCGCAACCACCTAGTGCCTGCAACAACCTGAACACAATTAAAGCATTTACCGAAGGCGATAATGCACAACCGGCAGAAGCTAGAAAGTAAAGACAAAGGCCGGCATACAACGGAGGCTTACGGCCAAAACGCTCCAGCAATGGCCCATACAATAATTGACCTGCCGAAATACCTATGAAAAAACTGGAAAGCGATAGCGTTACCTGCGATACAGAAGTATGCAAACTTTTAGCAATTGCAGGAAATGCCGGCAGGTACATATCAATCGACAAAGGGCCGATAGCTGTCAGCAAGCCCATTATAAGAATGACTATAAAATTTTTGTTGTTGTTATTGTCGTCCATATTGCACTAAACAAAAAAGAACAAGTGCAAATAACACACTTGTCTTTAATTGCTTTTATTAAGATCATTGAAACTACAATATATTCAGAAGCATTAATTACAAACCTGTTGACTTTTCCATTGCTTCAGTATAGCGTGTGCCAATTATTTTTATTTGCGCAGAAGCATCTTCAATTTCCTGCAATTCTTCTTTTGTTAATTCAATAGATGCTGCACCATTATTTTCTGTTACTCGATGCAATTTTGTAGTACCTGGTATTGGCACAATCCATGGCTTTTGTGCCAGCACCCAAGCCAATGCAATTTGTGCAGACGTTGCATTTTTGCTTGCTGCAAATTTTTCGATTAAATCTAATAATACTTTATTGGCAATGCGTGCTTCTTCAGTATACCTTGGCAGAATATTACGAATGTCGCCTTCTCCAAACTTTGTGTTCTCATCCATCTTGCCTGCAAGAAAACCTTTACCTAAAGGACTGAATGCAACCAAACCAATTCCCAATTCTTCAATGGTTGGAATGATTTCTTTTTCATGTTGACGAGTCCATAATGAATACTCACTCTGCAACGCACTAACAGGTTGCACTGCATGTGCACGGCGAATAGTTTGCGCACCTGCTTCTGACAGACCAAAGTATTTTACTTTGCCTTCTGCAATCAAATCTTTTACAGTGCCTGCAACATCTTCAATCGGCACATTTGGATCTACACGATGCTGATACAATAAATCAATCACATCAACCTTTAATCTTTTGAGTGAACCCTCAACAGCTTTTTTAATATGTTCGGGTTGACTGTTAATGCCGGCCTGTTTTCCGTTCTCGAAATGAAATCCAAATTTTGTAGCGATGATAACTTTATTACGATGCGGCGCCAATGCTTCACCCACTAATTCTTCGTTGGTATAAGGCCCATATACTTCAGCAGTATCAAAAAAATTAACGCCCTGCTCCACTGCTTTATGAATAAGATTGATGGCATCTTTTTTTTCGGGAAACGGGTAGTATGAAAAACTCATTCCCATACAGCCAAGGCCAATGGCTGATACTTCAAGACCGCTGCTTCCAAGTTTACGTTTTTGCATAATTGTGTTTTTTAATTTTTTTTAGATTGGATATTCGTCATTTTATTTTCATATCGGGCACAAGTGGAATGGTACCCACCAATTCGAATGATTTGATCATGTCCTTTGTACCTGTTTTATATTTTATGAAATGAGGCGTTTGCAAATGCGCTTTGTATGCTGCCGTATCAGCATATATTTCCAAGATAGTGATATGTGTAGGATTATCTTTTTCTGAAACAGCATACAATGTAATAACGCCCGGTTCAACACGCACAGAAGTTTCAATTTCTTCTTTCAGCGCAACCTTATAGTTTTCTAATTGCGATTAATCGATTACAATTTTTGCAAGCCTCACCATTTGGTTTTTATTCTGCGCAGAAACATTAACGCAGCAGCAAAATATCAGTGTAACCGTGCTAAGAACAAAAGACAATAAACCTGTTTTCATTATTCATTGTTAATTCAATAACCTGTATTCATTCGGTGATTGTCCAACACGTTGCTTAAACAATCGTGTAAAATGTGCAGGATATTTAAAACCTATTTCGTACGCTATTTCACTGATGGATTTACCCGTATCAAAAACTTTTTCTTTAGCAACATCTATCAGTTTTCCCTGGATATATTCCTGAGCTGATTTGCCTGTTTCTTTCTTTATTAAATCGCCAAAATAATTGGCTGATAAACTCAATTGCTCAGCACAATATGCAACTGAAGGTAATCCTAATGTTTGCGGCTTACCTGATTGAAAATAGTCATCCAATAATTCCTCGAACCTCACTAATATGTCTTTGTGAACATTATCTCTTGTTATAAACTGCCGGTCGTAAAAACGAACACAATAATTCAGGAACAATTCAATATTGCTTACAATTAAAGTCTTACTGTGTTTATCAATGGCATGCTCTAATTCATATTGTATCTTATTAAAACATTCAATAACTATTTGCCTTTCGCGCTCAGAAAGATGCAGCGCTTCGTTCACATCATAAGAGAAAAAATTATAGTTTTTAATATGCCTGCCAATAGTAGTTCCGCGAATCAGATCAGGATGAAATGCCAATGCCCAACCTTTAGGTTGAACGGGCTGCACATCATTAACTCCATATACTTGTCCCGGTGCAATAAACACCAATGTTCCTTCCTGGTAATCGTAATGGCTGCGGCCGTATTTCAATTCCCCGCACTTTACTTCTTTTAAAAAGACAATATATAGTCCGGATACAAAACGTGCGGGGTATACAGGCTTTGATTTTGATTGATCGAGCACAGTTACTAATGGATGCAGCGTCTCTTGCCCTCTTTGCATGTTGAATTGTGCAACGCTCTCAAGTTTTATGATCTGATCCATGATGTACGATTTAAGGATTCAAAATTAGTGCAAGCATTTTACCTGCTTTTTATTTGCAACCTTAATCAGTAATAATGGTAAGTAATACAGTAATCCGTATAAGTGCATAATGAAAAAGCCAAATAGCTTGCGAATATCAGGACTGATAATCTTAGAGCTGTTAACTCCACATCATGAGTAATTTAATATTATTTACTCAAAAGATTTTCATCAAACAGTTTCAATATTCTTTTGTATTCATCTGTCCAGCTGCTGGGTTCAACAAAGCCGTGATCTTCTACAGGATACGGCGCGACTTCCCAGTTATCTTTTCCCAACTCGATCAATCGTTGTGTTAAACGAACCACATCCTGAAAATGTACATTTACATCAACCATACCATGACAAATAAGCAAATGATTTTTTAGACCGTTTGCAAAATTTATGGGTGATGAACGTGCATATGCAATGCTGTCTGTAAACGGATCATTCAGTATTGCAGAAGTATACCCATCATCATAATGCGCCCAATCTGTTACGGGCCTTAATGCAGCGCCTGCTTTGAAAACATCAGGTTGTGTAAACAAAGCCATCAAGGTCATAAAGCCACCATAACTTCCTCCATACATGCCGATGCGTGTTGAATCTATTTCAAAATTTTGAACAAGATAATGTGCAGCATCTACTTCATCATCCAAATCTTTTCCGCCCATGTAACGATAAATGCCAACACGCCAATCACGGCCGTAGCCTGCGCTTCCGCGATAATCAATATCCATAACAGTATAACCTTTATCAGCGAGCAAATTGTTGAACATCATTTCACGGAAATAATAACTCCACCAATAATCTTCATTCTGCAAATAACCTGCACCATGTACAAAGACCACGGCAGCATTATTTTTTGTACCGGGCTTAGGTTCATATATGCGCGCGTGCACATTAGCGCCATCTCTTGCTTTGAAAGTAAAAATTTTTGTATCGCGCCATGCATATAATTGGAATGAATCACTCATGGCTTTATTTGTTAGCTGCAAAGCATTTGCATTTGGTTTAGCTTCCTGTAAATACAATTCCCATGGTTTGGTTTGATAAGAATAACGGTAAGCAAGATATTTTCCGTCGGGTGATAAAGCCACTTCATAACCGCCGGTAAATGGAGTGATTTTTACTTTACCGGATCCATCTACATTAATGCGATAAATATTTTGCTTTGCAGGAGATTCTTCATTGGTAATGAGATAAAAATTTTTCTTATCACTGCTTAACAATGCTTTTTGAACTTCATAATTGCCGCTTGTTATAGCGTTGTGCTGATGCGTGTTTACATTGTACTCATACAAATGCGCGTAACCTGTTGCTTCGCTTTGAAAATAAAAAGTATTGTTGTTTATCCATCCAATATTCGCAGGTTCAAGCCAGGCAATTCCCGGGCCCGCAATCCAGGCTTCGTCATGTTGATGATCTATCAAACTTAATTTACCTGTTGCCGCATCTAACTGCATTAGCCAGCGATCTTTATTATCAACAGAAAAAATATCAGCAACGCATGACGAGCCATCATCATTCCATAAAATGGTTTGCACATAAACTTTTCTTGTAAGATTGTTTGAATCTGCAGCAAGTGCCGGATAATATTTCAGGTATTCAGGGGTATATTTTAGAAAAGGAATCGAATCAGTTACAACTTTAATAACGGTGTCCTTTAATTTATCAAAAACATACAAACTAAAATCACCTTTCGGAACACCGGCTTTTTCGCGCCCGGTAATTTCTTCAGTATAACCGCTGCGTGTTACATAGTTAGGAACAACTGTTGTTTTAGCATCATCATTCTTTTCATATAAATTATAAGTAACAAATCTTTCATCCGGACTAACAACTATGTTTTGTATGTTTTTATTGCCAATATAAATTGTCCTTAATGGCTTTTCTTCTTTGTTGCTATCCAAAAATTTCTTGCGCGCTTCGTGTTTATCGTTTCTTTCTTTTATTACAGATGATGTTTGCAGTGCTTCATCGTTCAGCCATTTTTGTTGTGATGAAAATTCCTCATGCTTGTCAGGTTTAGCTCCGTTTTCAAAATGCGTGAGTTGCTGTGTAGAACCATTAACTGTATTGAATGCATACGTATCATTGCCTGACTGGTATATTACAATTGCATCATTCGCAAGAAAGTAAGCATTCGATTCTTCGGCAACAGTTTGAGTAATGCGCACAATTGCTTTTGATGCGATAGAGATTACATACACATCTCCATTATGTATAAATGCAATTTTTGTTTTTGCTGCATTATATTTTCCGTTTGAAATATCTTCAGCAAGGTTTGCGTTGATGTATGAAACCTTATCAATTTTATTATTCGCGAGATCATATTTATATGATGAATCATTAATATTTTTTTCCGGGTTCCATTTAAAGTTGATGGCTTTGCTGTCGTAACTCCAGAATATTTCTGAAGGTGAAGTGCCGATCCATTTTGCATCACGCATTATCTGTTCAACTGTTAATTGCGCCTTTGAAATAAACGGAAGCATAAGCAGAAATAAAAAATATTTTTTCATATCAATTGCCGGTTTTAAGAGCAGAACAAATCAAAACATTTTTTAAGAGAATGGAGCATTTAAATTTCCGTTTACGTGAAAGGCAATAAAACTGATTGAACAAAAGCAGTTTGAATCTAAAAACGTTGCACGAACAGGAAACCGGAGTTGCACAACAATATGCAGTACAAGTGTTGCGACGCAAGGAACGATGCCATCCATTCATTTGCCTGTAACCAAAACAAATAATTCAAACAGCCTCTAAAGCTGTCATTTACATTTTAAGCACAAACAATTCACATTTTTAAACTCCATGTACCCGGTAATTATACAGTCTGCGGGCATGTAAACAATTTGAATTAGGTTTGCTATACTGGCGTAATAATGAAACTTCTCCTATAAATTGCCGCAAAAAATAAATAAAAATCATAACGATGAAATTCATTGTTTCTTCTTCAGCATTACTAAAACATCTACAGCAGATAAACGGCGTAATAAATGCCAATACTGTATTGCCTATTCTTGAAGACTTCCTGTTTGAAATTGAAGACAAAAAATTAACTGTAGTTGCAACGGATCTTGAAACTGTAATGGGTGTGCAAATGGATGTAGAGAGTAAAACGAATGGTAAAATCTGTATTCCTGCACGTATTTTAATGGATTCATTAAAGAATATTTCCGATCAACCATTAACATTCAATATTGATAAAAATTTTTCTGTTGAGATCACCAGCGATAATGGCAAGTATAAAGTGATGGGCGAAAATCCTGACAACTTTCCAAAAGCTCCGGTAGCAGATGATGCAAATAATTTTACAGTAACAAGCGGTGCTTTATTAAATGGCATCAATAAAACTTTATTTGCTGTAAGCAGCGATGATCTTCGCCCTGCAATGACAGGAATATTCTTTGAGCTTTCAAAAAATGCATTGCAATTTGTGGCTACAGATGCGCACAGGCTTGTACGTTATAAGAGAACAGACGTTACCAACACAAAGGCAGATAACTTTATCGTTCCTAAAAAACCTTTAAGCTTATTGAAAAATACTTTGCCTGATAATGATGAAGAAATAACCATCAGTTACAATGGCAATCATTTTTTTGTTACACATGGTGAAACACGTTTAAGCTGCCGTTTGATAGATGCACGCTTTCCTGATTATAAAGTGGTGATACCGGCTGATAATCCTTTTAAACTTACGGTTAAGCGAAACGATTTTCAAAGTGCATTGCGCCGCATAAATATCTTTAGTAATAAAAGTACTAACCAGGTTGTATTGAGCATCAACGGAAGTGAACTGCAGCTTGCTGCACAGGATGTTGATTTCAGCTCCGAGGGCACTGAACGCATGAATTGTGAATATGATGGTGAAGATCTTCAGATAGCATTCAACGCAAAATTTTTGATAGAATTACTGAATGCCTCAGACAGCGACGATGTGGTTATAGAATTATCAACGCCCAACAAGGCTGGTATTATAAAACCAACGGAGCAATCAGAGAGTGAAGAGCTGCTTATGCTTGTTATGCCGCTTATGTTAAACACATAAATTCTAAAGGCCCCAATGTAGAAACATCAATCATCAAAAGTGATTGATGTTTTTTTATTATAGAACTTAATGAAACTGCTGCTCACTGCTTCTTGTATACATCAGGGTTATGCCGCATCATAAAACGATAAACATAATCATCAGGGACTTTTGTCCACCCGCATTGCTCATATAAGCCATGTGCATCTTTGGTTGACAATAACCATCTTCTTAGATTTTGCAATTCAGGATGTGCCTGTATTATGTGCATCAACCACTTTGATAAACCTTTACCACGATGATCAGGTAAAACAAAAACATCTGCGAGATAAGCAAACGTGGCTTTATCTGTAACCAATCTTGCGAAACCAACCTGCTGCATGTTTGCATCGTTATGTTCAGCATCAAAAAACAAACCGAAGCATAAAGAATTTGCAATAGCCTTTTCTACAACATGCTTAGAAATTCCTTTTGCCCAATAAGATTCCTGAGAAAGATATTGATGAATAACATTAACATCCAATTTAGAAATATCAGTAGTGATGTAGTAATCATCATTACGTGGTTCATATGTTTCCATGAAACAATTTTTTATAAATAGATTTTGATGAAAGCTCTATCATATTTCCCGGTTGCAGGTTTTTCAATTCAATACCTTCTATACGGTAACGTATCAAACGCAGTGTTGGAAAACCAACCTGCGCTGTCATTTTTCTTACCTGCCTGTTCTTGCCTTCTTTTAAAATTATTTTTATCCATGATGTTGGAACATTGGCACGATAACGCACCGGCGGATTACGTTCAACAACATCAGGCGCTTCATCAAATACTGCTACTACACTTTTTTTTGTTTGATGCAGCTCTCCTTTTATATTAAGCTGTAACCCTTGCTGC
>JABDAV010000122.1 GCA_013289015.1 Bacteroidota bacterium
TTTAACCAAAATTTTTGGAGAGCAATACAAAACATACAAAGCAAATGTGCCGAGATGGATACCCATGTTGCGACCATATAAACAGCATTAAACCTGATTTTCCGTATGTTTTTTCCACTGAACTGTTGTAAATCATTAAATGAGCTTTGTACTTCGAATGCGCAATGTCCCTGTCGCCGCTCATTGCTATTTTAGGAGACATTGCTGAAAATGAAATCTTCTTATACTAAATGAGAAAAGCCGTGTGAGGTGAGAATCTCAAGCACGGTTCTGTGAGAAGCTTGGGCTGAAATGCCCTTGCTTACTCGACTCTCCTTGCAAGTCATTAATTTCGCAGGCATATACTGGCATGTCAAATTATACCAAGCGATAGCAACATGAAAAAATTTATTGGGATACTACTTTTTATGTTGATTCAATCATGTGCTATACAAAAAAGCGTTCAATATGCTAATAAATCAATGTTTGGGTCTGTGTTTGGGACTCCAGCCGCGGTTGCACAACTTTTTTGGAGAAGCTTCAAGATATATTTATTCCAAAGATTCACTAAAAGATGAAACATTGGTTTCAATTAAAACCTTCAATATACAATTTTACAGTACTCGTGATTCTATTGATTTAAACTTCAAAGACATCGGATTTAGCTTTAAAAGTGATACGCTTACTTTTGTAAATTTTGTCTTTCCAAAATGGGATTTAAACAAGTACTCGGATACGATGCGAAGTGTTATTACATGTAATTATATAACGCCAAAGCATTCGGAAATTCAATGCATCATGCGGGAATATAAGGTCGTAAATGGGCAAGTTTCCTCTAACATTGACTTTGGAACTTGCTCAAAATAGTAGTATTATAAATTTAAAAACTTTAATGTCATAGGTCTCTCTCGTGAAAGAGTAGGTGGTTATTTATTACATCGCTCACTCAACGCGAGATGCTCGACAAAAAAACCTTATCTTGCAGCTGAAATAATAGCTTATGGTATTTCTTTCTTCCAATTTAGATCTGCTCAATCACTAATACTTCCGGTTTCCCGAACCGCATTGCTATTTTATTTCTTTTACCATTCAATCACCATTAATTATCCTGTTATGCTTACTCATACTTTATCTGAAAGAACAAACTATTATTTTCAACTGGAAGATGATTTCGGCGCACACAATTATCATCCGTTGCCTGTGGTGCTTGAAAGGGGAGAAGGTGTTTTTGTCTGGGATATTGATGATAAAAGATACTACGATTTTCTCAGCGGTTATTCTGCTGTAAACCAGGGCCATTGTCATCCGCGTATTATTAATGCTTTGATTGAACAGGCAAAGAAACTTACGCTTACGTCACGCGCTTTTTACAATAACCTTTTGGGTGAATATGAAAGATTCGCGACTGACTATTTTGGCTATGATAAACTACTGCCAATGAATACCGGCGTTGAAGCGGTTGAAACAGCGATCAAACTTTGCCGCCGCTGGGGTTATGAAAAAAAAGGCATTAAAGACGGCGAAGCGAAGATCATTGTGTGTGAAAATAATTTTCATGGAAGAACAACAACAGTTATTTCATTCAGCACCGATGAACAATCGAATGCAAAGTTTGGTCCTTATACACCGGGTTTTATCATCATTCCCTATAATGATACGGATGCTTTGCAAAAAGCTTTGGAAGATGCAACTGTTGCAGGCTTTTTAGTTGAACCTATTCAAGGCGAAGCCGGTGTTTGCGTTCCCGATGATGGTTATCTATCAAAAGCGAAACAATTATGCGAAGCGTACAATGTTTTATTTATCGGTGATGAAATTCAAACAGGGTTGGGGCGTACAGGAAAAATGCTTGCCTGCGATCATGAAAATGTGAGGCCAGATATTTTGATCCTTGGTAAAGCATTAAGCGGCGGCACCATTCCTGTTTCTGCTGTACTGGCTGATAATGATATCATGATGAACATTAAGCCCGGCGAGCATGGCTCAACTTACGGCGGTAATCCTTTGGCTTGTGCTGTTGCCATACAAGCATTAAAAGTTTTGAAAGAAGAAAACATGGTGCAGAATGCAGCGGCTATGGGTGTTTTGCTGCGCGATGAATTAACAAAGATCGATTCACCGTTTATTGCAACTATACGCGGAAAAGGTTTGCTGAATGCAATTGTAATTGATCATGCCAATAAAGATGCAGCGTGGGAACTTTGCCTTGCATTAAAAGAAAATAGTTTGCTTGCAAAGCCAACACACGGAGATAAAATCCGTCTTGCACCACCATTGACCATTACACGGGAACAAATACTGGAGTGTGTTGATACCATCAAAAGATCACTGAGCGTTTTGCAGTAATTATTTCTTATAGAGGCTTTGAATACTTTCACTCATCATTTCATAAATATTTTTTAGCTGTGGTGCATCATCCAGCAATTGTAAATGTTTTTGTATAACAGCTTTATCGCCTCTTGCAGCCGGGCCCGTTTGCATTACCGCAGGATCATAATAATGCATGCGGTTTACAGTTTCTTCAATCAGGGGCAATAACAAATTAAAGTCTGTATGATGTGCATCACAATATTGTTTTGCCAATGCAAATAAATGATTGCTGAAGTTTGATACAATGATTGCTGAAAGATGATAACTTAAACGCGTTGCATCATTTGCAGCAATAACATTTTTTGAAACAGAGGATGCAAGGCCGTTAAGCGTTTGTTTTGTAAAAGCATTGTTGCCATCAATTAAAAAAGGAATGGAAGGCGTATAGTTTAATTCTTTCCGTAAGGATTGCAAGGGATAAAATACACCGAAATTTTCAGAAGTTTTTTCCAGCACATTCATGTTTACGCTTCCACAGGTATGTGCAACTATTTTGTTGTTCATCTTTAATACGGCGCTTATCTCAGCAACTGCATTATCGCTCACCGCAATAATGTAGGCATCGCTTTCAGTGTTGATGGTTTTAATATCAAGGCAAGCCTGGGCATTCAAATTTTGAGCAAGCGCGTTAACAGTGGTTTCATTGCGTCCTGCAATTTCTTCTATTGTATGATGGTTTTGTTTTAAAAGTTTACCCAATACAGTTGCAGTATTTCCCGAACCGATTATAGTTATGTTCATGTTTTAAAAATATTGTGTTTACATTGATTATTTATCATCGTTTCATAGTGCATAAAAACATTCATCAAAATTCAACGTTTATAAATTATACAAGTAATTTAGTAATAAATAATATCGTATGAAACCTGTTTTAACCATCATTGCCCTCATTCTTTGTGTAAATTTTATTACAATAAAAGCAGAGGCACAGCATGCCGGAATTTTTATTCACGCTTTGTATGCAGCGCCGCTTGACAGCAGAACCAGTGATTTTTATAATGAAGGCGGAGGAGCCGAAGCCGGAATTTTAGGCGGTACAGGTTCCAGGAGATTTGGCGGCTCTATAGGTTATTCAAAATTTCTTGCTGACAGCAGAAATGTTTTTGGAGATAAAAATTATATACCCGTTAAAATAAATTTCAGGCAATACCTTCCTTTAAAGCTTATTTTTCTGCAGGCTGATGCGGGCTTAGGCTTTGTAAGTTTTCAGCATTCAGATGATAAGCAAACGCCTTTCGCTTACGATTTCCAGGCAGGCGTTAAGTTTACTGCGTTTGAAGCTGCAATCGGGTGGGATAACTTTCATGCAAAGGAAGAAGCCGGGTGGTCTTCATGGTTTACGGTAAAAGCAGGTATAAATCTTGGATTCTGATCATAATCCTAAAACATCCTGCATAGAAAAAATTCCTTTTTTACCGGCAATGAATTTTGCTGCCTGAACCGCACCTGCTGCAAAACCTTTGCGGTTATATGCTGAATGTGTTATCTCAATAAGATCGTTTGGTGAATTATATTTTATAGTGTGAATGCCGGGCACATCACCAATACGTTTACTTATTATTTCAAGTTCAGATGCATTGTTGGTTTCATTATTCACCCAACTTTTTTTGCCTTTGATATTTTCAAGAAGCTGCTCTGCCAATGTAATAGCTGTTCCGCTGGGCGCATCTTTTTTTTGTGTGTGATGCACTTCTTCCATGCTCACATTATATTCTTTATGCGTACTCATCAGCGAAGCAAGATATTTATTCAAAGCAAAAAATAAATTAACACCAATGCTGAAATTGCTGGCATATAAAAATGCCCCTTGCTTCTGCACGCAGTATTCTTTTATTTTATCTGATTCTTTCAACCATCCTGTAGTGCCGCACACAACAGGAACACCTGCATCGAAGCATTTTTTTATATTCTCCACTGCGCTGTGCGGGTTGGTAAATTCAATGGCAACATCGGCCTGCTTCAGTTTGTGAACAGTAAATTCATCCTGGTTTTGCGAAGTGATCTTTAACACAATTTCATCCCCTTCATTATTGGCGATCTCTTCAATGGCTTTGCCCATTTTTCCGTAACCGATCAATGCAATTTTCATACAACAAATATCGGGCTTTATTAAAATGATGCAGGAAGCATCTTATGCTGCTTATCTCTTAAATTGAGTGCAACAGAAAGTGATGGTGTTTTTGTATCGATATTATAATCAGGCTGTATGCGCATGCTGAGATCATCGCTTACATTAAAATCTTTCAGATGCGCAAATACGGTGGCATCGGCAACATTCACTCCCCAAACCAGTAAAAGGAACAACACAGAATAATCCCTGTTTTTTCTAAAATTGTTTCGGTAATACTGCAATGTTTCCGGAGATAAGCCCTGCAGCTTCGGATCTATTTCATCAAATTTGGCGGTATCGTTATTTACTAAAATATCATACGCCTTTTTTGTTTCCTGGTACCATTTGTTGTTATAAATGAACAGGCTTGTAGGAATTGCCAATGCACCATACACAATGGGTATTTTCCAGTATTCATGATTGTAGGCTTGTCCCCAACCCGGAATGATAGCAGAACGAATGGTTGCTTTCTGCGGATCATGATGTTTCTTTTCGATCAGCGAATCTTTTTTTGCAAGCTGTTTGGTTGCACTGTCTTTTTTGGGTTGAATTGTATCCAGCAAAACCACTTTGTTGTTACTTACTTTGGTTGTACTGTCATTTTGTGCAACTGTTCTCAAAGAAATAACTACAGCAAACAGAAATAATATAAGACAATAAAATTTAGGCATTTTTAATCTGCAGGTGCCTGCATTAATTCAAGAATTTTATTCAGCTCTTCATTTGAATAATATTCAATGGTGATATTGCCTTTGCCATTTGAATTATGCTTAAGCAAAACCTTTGTTGAAAAATAAGAGGCTAAATTATCTTCAATACGCTTGTAAGCATCGTTAAGATTTGCTTTTGATGAAGATTTAACAGCAGGTAAATGACTGCGATATAATTTTCTTACCAGTTCTTCTGTTTGCCTTACACTTAATTCTTTGCTTTTGATCTCATGAAAAAGATACAACTGTTTATCAATTGTATCAATATTAATAAGCGCTCTTGCATGGCCCATGCTTAACTCACCATTGCGAACGGCAATTTGTATATCAGGCGGCAGCTTAAGTAAGCGAATATAGTTTGTTACCGTACTTCTTTCTTTTCCCATGCGTTCAGCAACCTGCTCCTGCGTGTAATTCAATTCATCCATCATGCGCTTATAACTTAACCCGATCTCAATCGCATTCAGGTCTTCTCGCTGCAGGTTTTCCAGTAAAGCAAGTTCAAGCAACTCCCTGTCGTCACTTTGGCGCACATACGCAGGCACATCTTTTAACCCGGCAATTTTTGCGGCGCGTAATCTTCTTTCACCGGCTATCAATTGATATTTGCCGTCAGCAAGTTTTGAAACTGTAAGCGGTTGAACAATGTCAAACTGTTTTAAGGAAGAAGCAAGTTCCTGTAAAGAAGCTTCATTAAAATCGTGGCGCGGATTCTTTGGATTGGTGAGGATATTTTCAACAGGGATGCGCAGGATATTTGTGGCAGCTTCCAGAACAGCAGTCTTAAGCGAGCCGGATGTTGTTTTAAGATCCGAATCGATGCTTTGCAACAACGAGCGTATGCCCCTGCCTAACGTATCTTTATTTTGTTTGGGTGATGTCATTTTTATTACCTGTTATTTCAAAATTTATGTTCACAAGTTCACGAAGTTTACGCGTTCACCAGTTGGTGAAATTGCCTTCGGCTTGTGAACGTTTGAACTCATAAACTTGTAAACTATTCAAGAATCCTTTCTTCGTTTTTAATTTTCGTTAAGTCGTTTTTCTGCAATACTTCTTTTGCAAGATTAAGATAATTGACCGAGCCTTTACAGTCGGAGTCATATAGCACAACAGGCTTTCCAACACTCGGCGCTTCACTTAATTTGCTGTTGCGGTGAATGATGGTATTAAAGACCATGTCTTCAAAATGACGGCGTACTTCATTTACAACCTGGTTACATAAGCGCAGCCTTCCATCGTACATCGTCATTAAAATGCCTTCGATCTGCAACTCAGTATTCAGGCGGCTTTGAACGATCTTTATCGTGTTCAGCAATTTGCCCAAACCTTCCAATGCAAAAAATTCACATTGAACAGGAATAACCACACTGTCTGAAGCAACCAGCGCATTCACTGTTATTAACCCAAGTGAGGGCGAGCAATCGATGATGATAAAATCATAATCATCACGCACGCTGTCCAGCACATTTTTTAAAACGTTCTCGCGGTTAGGAAAATTTATCATTTCCACTTCATAACCGACAAGGTCAATATGCGAAGGAATAAGATCAAGAAAAGGCACTTCTGTTTTCAATATCACTTCATGCGCATGTGCATTGTTCACCATACTGTCGTATAAACTTTTGGTGATGTTGTGCAGGTCGAAGCCGATCCCGGTTGTACTGTTTGCCTGCGGATCTGCATCAACCAGCAATGTTTTAAACTCAAGCACAGCAAGACTTGCGGCAAGATTGATCGCTGTTGTGGTTTTACCTACTCCACCTTTCTGATTGGCTACTCCGATTATTCTCGCCATACCCCTGTCCCCTAAAGGGGGAACTTTTTGTTTTATAAAAATTATTTAATTCGTTTTTGTTTGCTGATCCATGATCACCAATTTCTAACCAATCTCTATCTCTTCGCCAATCCCCGGCAATAATAAAGTTTTACCTGCTGCTCTAAAATCTGCAAGCGCTTTATCTGTATCAATTTTAATTATATCGAATGTATTATAATGAACACCCACAATGGTATTGCAGTTAATAAATTCTGCTGCAATAATTGCGTCAGCTACATCCATCGTATAATTTCCACCGATAGGCAAAACAGCAAAATCAAGCTTTGCCCATCGCGGAATTAATTGCATATCCATGGTAAGCCCTGTGTCTCCGGCATAATAAAAATTACCCGCATCAGTTGTAAAAACAAAACCTAAAGGATTGCCTGCATAACTACCATCAGGAAATGATGATGAATGTGTTGCATTTACTGCTCTTGCTTTTCCAAAATCAAAAGCAACCGGCCCCCCGTGATTTAAAGGATGCACTTTTTCAACACCATTTTTATTTAACCAACCTGCAACTTCCGCAGCGCCAACGCAGGCAGCACCGCTTTTTTTTGCAATGGCTACAGCGTCTGCCACATGATCACCATGGCCATGCGATAAAAAAATGTAATCAGGTTTTATTTCATCAATATTAATATGCTTTGCATTTGGATTAGGTGAAATAAAAGGATCGAACAGAATTTTTTTATCACTCACATGAACCATGAAGCAGGATTGTCCGTAATACGTTAATCGCATATTGAATTTATTTAAAAGGGGCACAAAAGTAATTTTTTACAATTACTGTCTTCAACAATATTAGTTTTTTAAGGGAGTTTATGCCCTATTTTTATCAACATTTTATAAAGCATAGTTTAATTTATAAAAATTTTTTATGAGAAACTGGAATGGATGGTGGATCGTTATCATTGTTCTGTTGGTGATAGACTTTTATGTTTTTACCGCCATCAGGTTTTTAATGCATAACAACAGTGAAAAAAGCCGCACGATCGTTTATTCAATTTACTGGACCGTATCTGTTTGCGCTGTTTTGTTTATTCTTTTTTTCCCCAGTTCGCAATACCTGCAAACGCATATTGTTTTAAGAAATTATGTTTTTGCGATAATTGTAGGAGTGGTTTTCGCGAAGCTAATTGCAACTGTTCTTTTCCTGTTTGATGATGTGCGAAGGCTGCTGCTCTGGCTAATGGCAAAGATCTTTCCAAGAACCGGCGTTGATTTTACCAGTGATGGCAGTGGTATCAGCCGTTCAAAATTTTTAACATGGGCAGGTATCACAATGGGAACTGGTTTGTTTGCAACATTGCTGGTCGGGTTTTCAAACAAATACAATTATAAGGTAAGGCGCGTTAAACTTGCTTTTAAAAATTTGCCGCCTGCATTTAAAGGCTTAAGGATTCTGCAGGTAAGCGATATTCACAGCGGAAGTTTTACAGATAAAGCCGCTGTGCAGAGAGGCGTAGATATGATAATAAAACAAAATGCAGATATTATTTTGTTTACAGGTGATCTTGTAAATGATAAGGCTGATGAAATGCATGATTATATGGATGTGTTTAACAGGTTTAAGGCGCCGATGGGTGTGTTCAGTACATTGGGCAATCATGATTATGGAGATTACACTTCGTGGCCAAACCCTGAAGCAAAGAAGGCAAACCTTGAACGTTTAAAACAAATTCATGGGGAGCTTGGCTGGCGCTTATTAATGAATGAACATGTTATTCTTGAAAAAGATAATCAACAAATTGCTTTGCTTGGTATTGAGAACTGGAGCGCTTTCGGAAATTTTCCAAAATACGGGCGGATGGATCTTGCCTACCCGGGAACGGAAAAATATCCTTTCAAAATATTAATGA
>JABDAV010000123.1 GCA_013289015.1 Bacteroidota bacterium
TTCGCAAACAACTTCTCAGCGATCTGAAAGAAATTCTGGCAAAGAGTCAAAAGGAAAAAGTTTTTAAAGGCTGGTACAGAAGCTGTGAAGTAAGGAAATTACTAAACATTTCAGGAGGTACACTACAAAACCTGCGTGTGTCAGGAAAACTTCCATCTTCCAAAATTAGTGGCATACATTATTACAGATTTGAAGACATTGAAAGTTTATTAAATTACAATTTAAGGGAATAAGAATTAGTTATGTATATAGCTCAGCTCACAAATTTTTTCTCTGCTGCTGAACAGGACAGCCGATTGAGAACAAGTCATATAGGCTTATATATGGTTTTATTTGAGCTATTGAATACTAATCAATTTAAAAACCCAATAGCATTTACAAGGAGAGAGATTATGAGAGCTTCAAAAATTTCCAGCATTTCCACTTATCACAGAATTATAAAAGATTTGAACAGATTCGGTTATATAAAATATATCCCATCTTTTCATCCTGCAAAAGCAAGCAGTGCATACCTATTGAACTTAAAATAAATGTTTCCAAAACGAAATATCAACGGGTGCGTTTTCAACATGGCTGCGCTAATTGCCTGCTGTGGTACTTGCTTTTAATTACAATACTATTTCTAACGTAATTTTTCATTTAAATTATATCGCAAAAGACGACAGTGTATGCCGAGGAAAGGTTGAGCAACAATTTACGACATCAATAAAAATGTATTCTGTATTTATTTTTTGCTGTTTGAATAATTCGATCGCTTGTTTTCCAAATACATCATTACCAACTTTTGCAATAAAAGTTATCTCTCTATCAATCCTTGCAGCAGCCACAGCCTGGTTAGCTCCTTTATTTCCTGGATTCATAAAAAAATTCCGCCTAAAACAGTTTCTCCAGGCGCAAGCAAAAGCTCAGATTTAATTACCATATCTGTGTTTGAACTCCCTACAACAAAATCATAGGTCAAAAATTAGAAGTAAAAATTCAAAAAACAAATCACTTCAACTATATTTATCAGCAAGCAAAATAAAATTTTTTACTTTATACTTAATTACAAATTCATTTTCTTCATTTCATCCACTGCATAATTTGCAGCTCTTGCGGTTAATGCCATGTACGTTAATGATGGATTTTGGCAAGCCGTTGAAGCCATACAGGCACCATCAGTAACAAAAACATTTTTCACATCCCATATTTGGTTGTGTTTATTCAACATTGAAGTGTTTGGATCTTTACCCATTCTTGCCGTTCCCATTTCATGAATACCTAAACCGGGCTCCTGTCCGTTATCATATGTTTCAATATTTTTAAAGCCTGCAGATTCCAACATCTCACTTCCACTATTTAAAATATCTTTCAGCATGTTCAATTCATTTGTTTTGTACTCGCAATCAATTTCAAGTTGCGGAATTCCCCAAGCATCTTTTTTGTCTTTGCTTATTGAAACTTTGTTTTCATAATAAGGCAAACATTCGCCCATGCCTGTCATCCACATATACCAATTTCCCGGCTCTGTCATTTGTTCTTTTAATGAAGCACCAATCGTGTCATTGGTAACATTACCGGTTCCCCGCGAACCACCTGCCGCAATAGCAAAACCTCTTATAAAATCTTTTTGTTTATCATCTCCAATATTTCTATACCGCGGAATATAAATGCCAGTCGGGCGTCTTCCATAATAATATGAATCGCGGAAACCATCATACGATGCTTCAAGATGCCCACGATAATTATGATCCATCAGGTAATGACCCAACACATCATTTGTATTACCTAACCCATTTGGAAATTGATCAGATGTTGAATTCATCAACACCAATGTTGTATTGATTGTACCTGCATTTAAGAAAATGATTTTTGCATAATACTCTGTTATTTGTTTTGTATTGGCATCAATTACACGTACACCTGTTGCTTTATTTTTTTCTTCATTATAAATAACAGAATGCACAACAGAGAATGGGCGAAGCGTTAAATTGTTAGTCGCTCTTGCAGCCGGCAATGTTGCACTCACGCTGCTGAAATATCCTGCAAACGGGCAACCTCTTGCGCACAAATCTCTGTACTGACAAGGCCCTCTCCCATTCAAACCTTTTGTAAGATTTGCCGTGCGTGAAATAATGACATGCCTGTTTGCAAACTGTTTTTCTGTTTCTTCTTTAAAATGTTTTTCAATGCAATTCATTTCCATCGGCGGCATAAATTCTCCGTCAGGCAAATGCGGAATACCATCTTTATTACCGCTTATACCAACAAACTTTTCAACATAAGAATACCACGGTGCAATGTCTTTGTAACGAATCGCCCAATCAACACCAATGCCTTGTTTTGCGTTCGCTTCAAAATCCAAGTCGCTCCAGCGCTGTGTCCATCTTGCCCACATCAAACTCTTACCGCCAACCTGGTAACCACGCACCCAGGCAAACGGCTTTTCCTGTATGTACGGATGCTCATTATCCTTTACAAAAAAATGTTGTGTGGCTTCTTCAAATGCATAACACTTACTGATGATTGGGTTTTCATCCAACATTTTTTTTGATAAAGTATTATGTCGCGGCAATTCCCACTGCGCTAATGTTGCAGTTGGGTAATCTTTTATATGCTCTACATTTCTGCCACGTTCCAATACGAGAACTTTCAACCCCTTTTCACAGAATTCTTTTGCAGCCCAGCCGCCCGTCATGCCGCTGCCAATTACAATTGCATCAAACGTATTTTGTTCAACACCTTTGGCACTTATGTTTGGCAAACTATCGTTGTTATTACCCATTTGAGTATTTATGATTTCTGATTTTGTCAGGCCTGATTTTTACAGTAGTAACGTCACCATCCAAAAGTTTTTTTTACATATTCACGACTAATTTTCCAATCTTCTTTTACAGCATTTTTTGGCGGATCATCAAATGCCAGTTCAATAGCGGCTTTGCCATTGTAATTAATATCTTTTAATGCTTTTGCAATAGCAGGAAAATCAGTAACGCCTTCACCAACATATTCTGTCCATTTACCATTTGCATATTGGTCGCGAATATGCATATAGACAATTTTATCTCCATAAGTTTTAATGAACCAAACCGGATCAACACCTGCACGAACCAGCCAATTTAAGTCAGGCCCAAGTTTTATATTAGGGATTCTTTTTAGGGTTCCTTTCAGATCATGCAGATCATTTGTTACTTCAAATGTGTGGTTGTGCAAATTTGGGGCGATGTTATTTTTCTCACACATCACCAAAATCTTTATTAATAATTCTGCCTGCGCGTCCAGTTCATCTTCTGTCTTAACATGTTTTGCATCACCAACTGTTAAACCAATCATTGTTCCGCCGATTGTATGCAAGCGTTCGGTTATCAATTCAATATCATCTAAAATTTTATGCTGCTGATCTTTATCCCACATATCACCATAATATGAAGTACCGGTAACAGGAAAATTATATTTATGAATAAGGTCATTGAATCTTGTAACAGCATCCTCACGCCGCAATAAAACTTCCATTACTTCAACACCGGCAAGTCCTGCATATTTTAAATCACTAAAAACATCTTTAAGAATCGGCGTGCAGTCCCAGTCAGGAGGATACCTACTTGCGTAAACCCAAAGATGCGCATAAACCGGAATTTTATTTTGAATAAAAAAGCCGGGTTTCTTTAATATCAATACGCCAGCAAAAGCAGATGTTGATTTTATAAAATCGCGACGTGAAAAATTTTGTTTTTGCTTCATGAAATTTGGAAGGTGATTTTATTTTGAAGGCAATGCAAAGGCAACATAACTATCACCTGATTTAGTTCCAAGCTTTCCGCCACCACAGGCAATCACTACATATTGTTTGCCATCTACTTCATAAGTTGCCGGTGTTGCAAATGCAGCAGCGGGCAATTTCGTTTGCCATAATAATTTTCCTGTTGTTTTATTGTACGCACGAAACATTCCGTCTTTTGTCGCACCAATAAATAATAAACCGCCTTTTGTTACAACAGGACCGCCATAATTTTCACAACCTGAATTTGCAGGCGCCCCTTTATATTCATCTTCACCAAAATTTTGTTTCCATTCATAATTGCCTGTATTCAAATTAATCGCGTTCAAAACGCCCCAGGGTGGTGCCAGCCCAGGCGCACCAGTTTTTGTATAAAATTTATTATAGCCTGAAATTTCATACGGCAATATGCGAAATGAATCTATTGCTGTTAGCTTAGAAGTATATTTCCTGTTTTGCTCGCCTTGTATATTCAGCACAAAAGATGCAATGGCTTCTTTATCCATTTCAGGCAGATACTGGAATGAAGGCATCATTCTTCTGCCTGCATTTATAAAGCTGATGAACTGGTCTTTGTTTAGCTTTTTATTAATGTCAACGATGGATGGATAATTACCGCCGCCTTTTCTATCGGGCCCATGACAACCCATGCACGTTGCTTTGTATATCCTTGGACCAGCCTGCGCGAATGTTTCCTCGTGTTCTGCAGGATTTACATCAAACATCTTTAGTATCCAAGCCATTTGATTATCGTTCGTATAAAGAATTCCGGTTTCCGGATCAACAGCTGGGCCACCATATTCTGCGCCGCCATCAAAGCCCGGAAAAATAATAGTGCCTTCTTTTGATTGTGGTGTAAACATCCTGCCTGTATGAACCGAATCTAATAATTTCACCACGGAATCATATTCATTTTTTGGCAGGTATGGATTTACATCTTTTGCGGTTAACGTTTGGCGAACGAACGGCAACGGCTTTTGCGGAATGGGTTGTGTTGGCCAAATCTTTTCACCAACTAAATCTGTAACAGTATCCATCGGCGTTTCTACAACAGGAAACAATGGATTACCATTATCACGATCAAATAAAAAAACAAAACCTGTTTTTGTTGTTTGTGCAACGGCATCAATTTTTTTACCATCATGATTTACGGTTAACAAAACGGGTGCAGATGATGGATCATAATCCCAGGTATCATGATGCAAATATTGAAAGTGCCATTTTTCTTTTCCTGTTGCTGCATCCAATGCCAGCATGCAATCTGTATACAAATCTGAACCAGGGCGTTTACCACCATAAAAATCCATGGAAGCCGAACCAAGTGGAATATATGCAATGCCACGTTTTTGATCTATTGTCATACCCATCCAGTTATTAGCGCCGCCGGTATATTTATAGGCAACTGGATTTTGCCAGGTTTCATAACCAGCTTCACCCGGATGCGGAATAGTATGAAACTGCCATACAATTTTTCCTGTTTGTGCATCATACGCACGCACATCGCCGGGCGCAGCATCCATGCCTTCACTTACTCTTGTTCCGGCAAGAATTAAATTTTTATAAACAGATGGCGGCGAAGTTTCTGTAACAAATAAATCTTTTACGCCATCTTCTAATTCAAGTCCATCATGCAGATCAATCTTTCCACTATCACCAAAACTATTTATAAGCTTTCCTGTATTTGCATCAAGGCAAATTAAATACTGGCCGGCAGCATAAAATATACGTTTGTCATCTTTTCCATCAGTCCAGTATGTTACGCCGCGATTATTATTCAGGTTGAAATGTCCCAGCTTATTTTCTGTGATAGTGTCATATGGAGAATACATCCACTTTTGTTTACCTGTTCCAGCATCAATGGCAAATACTTTCAACATCGGTGAAGTAAAATACATTACATTATCAACAATAATGGGGTTGCATTGTATTTGTGAATGCGCTGCTGTGTCTGCATCACCTGTATGAAATTCCCAAACAACCTGTAACTGGTTTACATTCGTTGTATCAATCTCAGTTAAAGAAGAATATTTATTTCCGTTTGAATTGCCGTGCGCTTTTTCCCATCCATTATAATCCACCTCTTCATTATTATTTCTACAAGCAAACCCTACAAGAGATAAGATTAAAACTGTTGACGTAATTTTTAATGATGAAAATTTATTCATTTTAATTATTAATTGTTCATTCTTCATTTATTAATAACCGGGATTTTGTTTTAATGCCGGATTACCTGTGAGTACTGTTTGCGGAATGGGAAATATTTCATGATGTTTATCAGCATCCTGAGGTTTATCCCACCAGGCATCTTCAAACTTTCCAAAACGGATCAGGTCTTCCCTGCGGAACATTTCATAAGCAAACTCACGACCGCGTTCATTTAATAATTCATTCATAGTTAATGATGCCGTTGTATATTTTGCTTCCGGATCATTTTCAGCAAAACTTCTTGCTCTAACCTGGTTCACCAAATCAACCGCCGGTTGCGTTGCACTATTACTATTTAACCGCATAAGACATTCTGCTTTCATATCCAAGATATCTGCGTATCTAAAAACAACCATATCGTTATTCATATTTACATATCCATTGCTTCCATAATTCAAGCCGTTTTCAATTTCATATTTTATATTCATAACACCTTCATCATCGGTTGCATTTGTTAAATCACCAATTGATGGAGTTATAACCATAGGATTTCCTTCGTAGTCGTCAATATCCTGTGTATCTCCATTATCATCTACATATGTCTGTGGTCCAACTATCCATTGATTGATGCGATAATCATTTTTTGAAAACAAATCGAAAAATGATTCCTGCGTACTTATTTTTCGCCAGCCATAATCATTGCCATATTTAGCAGCGGTAATATTTTCATGAATATCCTGTTCTATAAAATTAAAACTCTGTGCATTGGTTGCATCGAAAGGAACTACAAATATATTTTCATTGCTGTTTTCGTTATCTACTGCGAAAGGATCCTGCCAGGTAGCATCTAAAGAATATTTACCGGAATTAATTATAGAATCGCAATAAGTAATGCAATCTTTGTAATGATCTGTGCCCATAATTGATTGCGCGTTTAAATACAGCTTTGCCATTAAAGCGTAAGCAGCAGATTTGGTAAAATGACCATACCAATTGGGATCACCTTTTTCACTTAAATCAGGAATGCTTTCTTTAATTTCTTTTTCTATAAAAGCGAATGCTTCAGCGGGCGTGCTGTTGGTTGGGTTTGGAACGCCAACATGTTCTACAACAGGAATATTTCCAAATTCAGTTAATGCCCAATAATAATGCAATGCTCTCATCATTCTTGTTTCAGCAATCATTTGTGGCTTGCTTACAGGCAAATCCATTTTGCTGACATCTATATTTTGAATATTATCAATAAAATTATTGCAATAGCCAATTGCCTGGTACAGATCCTGCCATTCGCTGAGTATCCATGGATCTGGTGATGCCCAGGTATGCTGATGAAAACGTATCCATTGACCCTGTTGATCAATATAACCAAATAAAACCGGTACACAGGCTTCATCTGTAACAAATTCAACATCCTGAAAATGCACCTGGTAAATATGTGTTTGAAGATAACTGTATGGCAAAACATACGCTGCTGTTACTTCATTCGCGGTTTGATAAAAATTACCTGATGTATCTTCACTATACACTTGTTCATCTAATTTTTTTGTGCAGCAAAATCCCGTTATGGTAATGATTAATATTATCAGCAGCGATTTATATTGATTTATTTTTTTCATATCAATGTTTGAAAAATTAAAAATTGATGTTTACTCCAAAAGTGTAAACTCTTGTACTTGGATAATAACTATAATTAGATTCCAAACTGGGCCCGTTATCGGTTTCCTGGGAATAATCAGGTGGATAATAATTAACCTGTAACTCAGGATCAACACCTGAAAATTTTGTTATAGTTAAAAGATTTGCAGCCGTTACGTATAAATGAACATTTTGAATGTACGCGGATTTTATTGGAATGGTATATCCAACATTTAAGTTATCAAGTTTTATATAAGCGCCATTTTCAATATAGTAACTTGAAAAAATGGGTACATCGTTTAACGTACTGTTTAAAACAGAAGTAAAAAGATTATTTCTCGAATAATAAGTCAGGTTTTCATGAAACATTCTTTTTGCATTTACCGCTTTATAACCAGCAGCTCCTTTTAATAAAAACGACACATCAAACTTTCCGATAGTAAAGTTGTTTGTAAGGCCATATGTATATTTTGGTATGCTGTTTCCGAGATAAGTGTAATCATCAGAACTAAGTTGGTCGCTTGTAACCAATGATCCATCTTTTGCTTTAAATCTCCAGGTGCCATCCTTTTCTATATCAGCAAACACAGGCCCGTAAAAAACGGCTACAGGTTCGCCTGGTGCAAGTCTTTGAATGGTAGTATTTTCCGCAACGCGCGTAACAT
>JABDAV010000124.1 GCA_013289015.1 Bacteroidota bacterium
TTCTTCAATTAGAGATCGCTCCATGATCGATATGTATATAGGCTCTTATTATGAAAAAAAATTTTTGAGAATGCTTTTTTTTATTTGAATAAGGCATCAGAAATATTTGAAAATAATGTACATGCACATTATATGCTGGGAGATTTATACAAAAAAAATGGTGATATGATAAATGCACGTAAGGCCTACGCAATTGGGATTTCTAAGATATTAAAAACCTATTCTGTAGATAATGGAGAGAACAATTTAAATTTATTTACTCCGGAAACATATATTAATGAAATGATATTGTGGTCTGAGAATACGATTTATAAACTGGAATACCTACAGAGTAAGCTTAATGTCTGACGAGAAGATTAATACTTAAACTCTGGTATGCATCTGAATCTTCGATTGTCCCAGCCGACGGATGTCGATCATATTTTGAACCGGGTGTGCAATACATTAGTTCACTAGGGAATTTCTGAAATATATTTTTGGCAATTATAAACGGATATGCTCAAAGACAAGTTCTAAGTCTTTGAAAAATCCTTTTTCTGGTGCTGGGTGAATTTCGATTGGCGGAAGTTTGTATTCATATTTTAGTTTAAATTCGTCGAAAATTGGTAGAGATGAAGATTGGGACAGCGTTTGTTGTCCTTTAAGTTCCTGAATTTGCGCGATCATTTCGTGGCGATGTGGAAATTCGCGATGATTTTGTAAAAAGACCTCCATACTACTGAGGTTGCCGCTTTTTATCGCCTGATCAAATTCTTCTTTTTGTCTATAATTAGCAATTATCTTCTCAATTTTTAATTTATCGGGATCGTTTGGATATTTAGAGATATATAATTCCCAGCCACCTGCTGTTTTGTTTTCACTTGCCAAATGAAAATCCAGTTGATTCTCAAGCGTGTTGAACACACCGATAATTTCGGTTTTAACTTTTGGGTTTTGGCCAACAAGAAATTCACCTTTAAAATAGGAAAAGTCAACACTTTTCAAGTTTTCTGGATCCTTGGTCACTTTATAGTTGGTTAGGGGTATCCATTTTTCGTAGAATTTAGAGTTTATATCATTTGGAAATAGTTCGACAAATCTATTTAAGTCGCTGGCGCTACTTTTCCCAATATTTATGGGCATGGAAGCTTTGAGAGCAATAGCTTCTTTGTACTGGCGGCCAAACTGAATAAATATTGGCTTTAACTCACGGATTCTTGACAATGCGTATAAGTAAGTCTCCTTGGATGTCGTTTTTATATAGTCCGTGGCAATCCCTACATCATGAGATGTTACAATGCGCTCTTTCATTTTTCTGAAAAGGAATGAAAGTCCCTCGGTAAGTCGATCTTTAAGGATGTCAAAAGCTTTGTCTTTTGCGAAAGCGAAGAAATTAATGTTGTCCGGTAGAGATTTGAAGAACCACGTATGGCCTAACAAGTCACTTAGAAGTTCTTCAAGTATACTCTCATTAGGAGTAAGATTTCGTTCGTTAATATTTGTGCGTTCATCAGTCAGTGCTGAAAATAAAGATGCCTTATTTTTGGGGGGCGCGGAATGGAAATCCTCAAAGAGTGTATTATTTTGAAAGACAGAGGTCTTTGACTCTTCAAACTGAAAGCTTTTTAACAAGTCTTCGACATCTATTTTTTCTTCGTCGTTGTAGATTGTTTTTTCGCCGGCTTTTCCGTTATAAATATCTTTTCTAAGATCAGGGTCTTTATGCCAACCCGCAGAAATATTTTGAAGTGATTCAATATAAATGGCGGGTACCTGGCTATCGGTATCTGTATTATTTGTTGACTCCTTGAGGACGTTCAACATATGATGCACATATGCTTCGGTGATTGTCTTTATCTCATGGTCGTCAGATTGGGTGGCGTCGTTAAAAGTCCATTTTCCCGTCTGTTCTTTGGGAATTTCCTCGTTTATTTTCCAGTAGACATATTTACTGCTAATACCTGTATCGATATTTATAAAAAGCAGGCATGTTGCCAATACCTTTGTTGGAAAACTGACAATTTTTTTAAATTTTTTAAGTCCTTTATAGTATGTATGAGAGAGTATGCGCACAATGGTTAAGATGCCGACAATTATCATCAGTATCGAAAGGGGGTGCTTAATATATGTTTTATTGAAGTAATAAATATCATAAATTACATTTGCGATGCGACCGAGTTTGTCGGGAGCAATCCATTTAACTACCAACAGAAGAAAAGATGCATATAAAAAATCAAGACAAATCGGCTGAATTCCGAAAATATTTATACGTACTAGAAAATCGTCCAGATTTCTTTTTTTCTTTGAAGGTCTATATTCATTATCCTGATATCGTTGAATGGTTTTACCAGTAAAGAATTTTGAGACAATATAGATAGGTGATAACACAAACAGTAGCGTCTCCAGTAAGCTGAAGGAAGTAAACACCTGGCCGATCATCCTCGTCCCTACGATTCCAGTAAAAAAACACAAGATGACAAAGACCAGGTTAAATCGTGTCTTAGTCATTTAAAATTTTTAACAATGGCCAAATTTAGTACAATTATTTTCCTTCTTTTTATTTCCTGTCAGTCGCCGGCTTATCGCAAACCGGCTCAATTAATAAATACTGAATATGTTGATATTCAGGATTATCTGACACCGGCAGGGAAAGTATATTGTTATGCAGATAGCTCGGGAGAGATTAAAAAATATGAACTAATACAAGACTTAATTTTAAGGCAAACCACCGACTATGACAGCTCATTTCGCAAAACCGAATTTTTGAGAGAATTTGTCGACAGCAACGGCATTATTCCGCAGGATATGGTAACCTATTTGAAATCAGGTGATTCTCTGATTACTATATATAACGCAATTTTGATATCATGGAAACAACCTTTACAGTCTGATAGCACGTCGGCTCACCGTTATTCGACGACTACTTTTGGTAAAACCACAATAATCATGAAAACAGATAGTTATTTTACGAGGATCAATGATACCAGTATTCAAATGATAAGTACATACCGACTGAGTGCAACAATCGATGGTGGTCAGACTAAAGAGAAATCGGAAAACTCTACTGAAGTCTATGTAAAAGGTGTCGGTGAGATTTACTCCTACTCGCCCGAAAAATATAAGTTAGTAAAAATATTGTCACCGGATGCGTTTATGACATTAAAGAGAAAAAAATAAAGTAATTGCAATTTGTTTATTTTGAATGTCTTTTCTTGAAATAGCTTGTCACTAAAAATAATCGGGATGAAAGTAAAACTCAAAAAAAGCACAGGACAAAAATCCATTGTCGCCATCCCTACAAACGACGTCCGGAAACTGAAATAATTCGAATCGTTAAGGAGATTGGCAGTGGGGTAATGCTAAACGGCCTGCGTTCGCGAAAAATGGGATAAACAGAAATACACTTGCCCTTTTATCAGACCATTTTGAGTTCATACATTGCTTAAATCAGCAGACATGTTTTATGATCTGGTTAGATAGTTAAAGCGTCGACCATTTAATAAAGAATTAAGAAGATAAATCTTTTAGTTTTCTAGCAAATTGGTAATGAGGTTATTGAAAATATCAGGCCTCTCCACACTGCACGTATGACAGCCAGGAATCTTTTTTTTGTGGAACCGAAAGACCAGCCATTGCTATTAAAGCAATAAATAATGAACATTATTAAAACATCCATTATGGCATATCATCCTTGAAATTAATGGAATTCGGGATGCGCATCATTGGAATTCCTTCGATTCACTGGGTTTCCATAAACATCCATGTTATGCGAATGCTCAGGATTTTTTGGAGAGAATTCGTAGATGTGATGATGTTCTGCAGGACTGAACGTCGCCATATGGCGCCGAACGGCGGGAACGCCAATTTCAGATGGATGTTTCTAATTTTAGTGGCCAGCGAACCGAAGTTTATTTTGGGTTTGCATCCTTCGACGGAACTCTTGTTTCCACTTCCATTTATGCGGGTTCGGTCAACATACTATAATATACCCGTTTATATCCATGCCTGTGAAAAAAAGCCGCCCCTGGGGCGGCTTCGTTTATACGATGAATTCGCGACGGTCGACAGTACAGAATTTGCCTTAAATTTTTTGTGTCAACGGCGCTTCGTTCCTTATCCCAGTGTCCGTCATCCGGATTGACAGCCTGTAAATGGCCAATACGAGGATTATGGAAATACCAATAATAATCATTTCACCGACAAGCACGCCCAGATCATCCGGTAACCCCAGGTAGCCTGACCCATATCCGAACCAATACGCCCCCGCATGTGTCAGATAGTTACCCAGAACAAAGAAACTGTTGTTAAATATTATTAAACGACCATATCCGACACCAATCTCATTGCCCTGAATCAATAATATCATCAGCCAGCAAAATTCAGCCGCCAGAATAAATAACAGTATCTTTTTAAAGTATCCCGGTCCTATAGATGCCAATGCAGAAAATACAAAAGATGTGAGGAAATATAACCAGCTATAGGATGAATTAGAATCTATGAATCGAAACATTTCTAATACCCGCAATGTAAAAATGTTGAAAAGACTCCAAATGATAAACATGATTAAAAAGAAACACAGCTTGCTTTTCATAAAATTATTTTTAAGTATTTGATAAATGAACGATTATTTCAACAGTTTAGACAGCGTAGCAGAAATCAGATATCCATTGGGTATGGAAATATAGAAGTGTCCCGAAAATTAGGGATTAATCCACATGATTTCACAAGTGTGGGCCTGTTTCCTCAAATAAAAAGCGTACAATCGAGAGGAGGTTTTTTCCCTTGGTTTGGGAAATATTTTTTTGAATAATTGGTTTACTAAGTGGAAACACTTAGCCCATGGGGCAATAACCCACTCAAATGAATGTGAATAAGGGATGATCAATGGGTTTCAATGGCTTTTCAATATCGACCTGGGCAATTATCCCCGGGTATACCGGGAGATGCTGTCCGGGAAAAGGCGAAAGCTTTTTCTCAATCAACTCGTAAACGATCAGCAGCAAAAAATCGAAGATGCCGAAAATGGGCGGTTGAGGAGGAGGGGGTATAAATAAATTAATTTAATAGTCTTTTCGAAACTAAATAGAATCTATTTCTTTATCCTAAGTTTCTTAATTAGAAGATCTCTTATTATTCTCCTTTTTATCATGCCCCTTGTTACCTGTTTGGCTGGATGTATGGGTATCCAATTAGGCGCTCTGAAACTGTCTATATGTTTACCCTTATGTGCTGCCTTATGACAGGTATCACATAGAGTTATCAAGTATTCATGTGGGGTATCCCAGGGGAATTCTCCAAAGTAGAGCTTATGATGAACATGAAGGTTTTCTTTAGACTGGCAGTTTTGGCAAGAATGGCAATCCCTATCAAGTATTAATTCCTTTACAGTCCTCCATTCAGGAGATAGTAGAAGCTGTACATAGTTTTGGCTCATGACCAATTTAAAACGCGGTTTTTGCGTAATTATTGGTCTTCTTTGGAGTTGCTTTTCTTTATATTCATGCGGGAAATCGGCAGCAATTTTCAAACATTCTAATTGTGACAAAGATAAAAATGGACATATTCGCAAACAAAAGACTTCATCCTAAGCACGACACTTTGGTCAAACATCATTACAAAGACTATTTTGATACCGTTTTCATTGCTTTTTCACCCTTCTTCAAAATAAAGAATGACAATTATTTACAAGAGGGACATCAAAAGTCCAGTCAGGTAACTTTTGAGAAAGCACAACAAGCAAATGGACTTTTTCAAAAAATGCCAAAACCTAATGCGGATATTTACTCTTATAACAATGAAAAGTATCCAGAAGACAAAGAGATTTATGAACAAGGTCAGCAAGTTTCATGGCGAGAGATAAAGGATTGTGCTGGGTTTGAGAATTTTGGGGATATTAATAAAGCCCTTAAAACTTCTATTGGTGCTTACAAAAAGGTTTTTCAAAGACCAGATTTAGCAGAGAAGCTTTCCGATTTTACTTCCGCACATAAGATCTATTTTCCTACGGAAGGACATTTTGAAGTACTTTCAAAAAAGCAGACATTTAAAGCATTTCAGTTGCTAAAAAAGACACAACTTATAATTGAAGATGAATTCTGCGAAAATAGAAAGGAATTGGATATTGCTTCCAGGACAGAAAAAGAGTTTGTAGAAGCTGTTAATTTCAACGACTATTTCATTTATGATAAAGATAAAAAACTGCTCTTTGCAGTTGATTGGGACGACTTTTTCTTTCTCATATGTTCAAATCAAAAATACGTTCAGACTATAGTTAACACTTTGAATGTTGAAGGATTTTATTGCAATGACATCACAGTAACTGAATGGGAGATGTAAAGAGTACACCGAATATTTCAAAGAGTACAAATAAACTCCGGGATAGCTGTGGGCCGCCATGGAAATTATCTAATTTATAGCAATGAATATTTACTTTTTAAGTGGCTTAGGCGCGGATGAGCGGGCATTTCAGCGATTGACTTTTCCTGAGGAAGTCAGAGTTGTTCATATAAAATGGCCGCAACTGGGTCAAAAAGAAACACTTGATAGTTACTGCAACAAGGTCGCCCGTTTTATTGATGATACTACCGAGTTTTCGATTATTGGTTTTTCATTTGGCGGTGTAGTGATGGTTGAGCTGTTAAAAACGCTGAAACCTAAGAACGCCATATTACTTTCGAGTGTTGGCTCAAGGCAAGAAATGCCCGGCATTCTAAAGTTCCTGGGCAAAACAGGAGTCGCCAGGCTATTGCCACGCTCTTCTCTGAATAAGGTTTACCCATTTGCACATTTGTTCACCGGATTGAAAAATGAAGAGGATAAAAAGATTTGGGCTGCCATCATGAGAGATTCAGACCCCTATTTCTTAAAATGGGCCATTCAGGAGATATTAACCTGGAAAAATGAAAAGCGACCTGAAAATATTTTCCATATTCATGGGAGTAAAGATTTGACTTTCCCGGTGGACCTGGTCAAAGCAGATCGAATTATTGCAGGAGGTGGCCATTTTATGGTATTGTCTCATGCAGAGCAAATAAGTCGCATTATCAATGAACAATTGGGTTACGCTTCGCGTACAATTATTTAACATTGCATCTAAACATTGGATGTTCGGAAATTAATTAAGTACTCCATATGAAATTTTCAAAAATTGTAGTTGGTTTCATTTTCCTTTCCAGCTTTTACGCATTCCCCGTTTTTGCTCAACATTTTGACAAGGGAAATTTTGTCGATTTCGACTATGGTCCGCATGGAATATATGGAGACAGATTCAAATCTATTTAAATGTCCAAAATGTTTACTATGCGATAAATTTGAAACAGAAATAATATGAGTGAAAAGTTAAAAGTAGATATAATCGGTGAATTACTGAAGGTGAAAAGTGATGGAAATTTATTTCATAGAGAAAGTCAGTATCTTGAATTTAAGGAATCATTTAATTTAGCAGGATTAGCAGATTATTTTCGCGACTTTGCTGCGTTTGCAAACAATAGAGGCGGGTATTTAATCTTTGGGGTAAAGGATCGTCCAAAAAGGGAGTTGGTGGGATTGGGTAAAAAAAGTATTGAACAATTTGATAAACTTGATCCGGAATTAATCACCGGTTATATACTCGAAATATTTTCAAGCAATATTATTTGGGAACATGAAGTTTATAAAATAGGACGTTTTGATATTGGTGTTTTTTATATTCACGAAGGATTTGTTAAGCCAATAATTACAAAAAAGGATGAAGGCAAGGATCAGGTTTTAAAAAATGGCGAAATATATTTTAGATATGGTGGCCGAACTCAAAAAATACAATTTGCTGAATTGGAAAATATTATAAACAAACGTATTGACGATAATAATAAAAATCTTCTTGATCTTATTGAAAAAATAGGTAAAGCAGGTCCTCAAAACGCAGCTGTTCTCAACATAGGTAAGGGTTCAATTGAAAAAAATGATAAACGAATTTTAGTTGTGGACGAACATTTAATAAAACAAATGAATTTTATTAAAGAAGGAGAATTCAATGAAAAGAAAGGTGAAAAAGTTTTGAAATTAGTCGGTAATATAACGCCTATTGATACAGTCGAAATA
>JABDAV010000125.1 GCA_013289015.1 Bacteroidota bacterium
ATCAGAAAATAATTACAGAAACAAAATTATGGCTGGATAAAGTTTTTCAAAGCAAGCAACCTGATGGTTATTTCGGCCCGAAAGCAAAACCTGATAAAGATGGCAACATTGATCTTTGGCCTAACATGATCATGCTTTGGTGCATGCAATCTTATTATGAATACAGTCATGATAAACGTGTGTTGCCGTTCATGACAAAATATTTTAAGTGGCAGTTGTCATTGCCTGATGATAAATTATTGCAAACTTATTGGGAGAATAGTCGTGGTGGCGATAATCTCATCAGCATTTATTGGTTGTATAATTACACAGGTGAATCATGGCTGCTTGATTTGGCGAACAAAATTCATAACAACACAGCTAACTGGACGCAGAAAGATAATTTACCTAACTGGCACAATGTAAATGTTGCGGAATGTTTTCGTGAACCTGCAACTTATTACATGCAAACAAAAGATTCGTCGTTTCTCAATGCAACGTATAATGATTTTTATTTGATAAGAAACATTTACGGACAAGTTCCGGGTGGCATGTTTGGCGCTGATGAAAATGCACGCAAAGGTTATGATGATCCGCGACAGGCTGTTGAAACCTGCGGTATGGTTGAACAAATGGCTTCTGATGAAATTCTTACAGGCATCACCGGCGATCCTATGTGGGCTGATAATTGCGAAGATGTTGCCTTCAATACTTACCCTGCAGCAGTAATGCCCGACTTTAAAGGACTGCGTTATTTAACTGCACCAAATATGGTTGTAAGTGATAGCAAAAATCATTCGCCCGGGATACAAAACGAAGGGCCGTTCTTAATGATGAATCCTTTCAGCAGCCGTTGTTGTCAGCACAATCATTCACAAGGCTGGCCTTATTATGCAGAACATCTTTGGATGGCAACGCCGGATAATGGCATCGCTGCCATTTTATATAACAGCAGTGAAGTAACAGCTAAAGTTGGCGAAGGAAAAAACATCACGCTGAAACAAACAACTAATTATCCTTTTGATGAACATATAAAAATTGAAGTACGCAGCACAGGCGCAACAAGTTTCCCATTGTATTTAAGAATTCCTTCCTGGTGTAATAATGCTTCAGTAACTATTAACGGAAAGCCTGTGAATGCTGATGCAACAAAAGCATCTTATGTAAGATTGGAAAACGATTGGAAAAATGGTGACGTAGTTGAACTTACCTTACCTATGCAATTAAGTATGCGTGAATGGTTGAAGAATAAAAACAGTGTGAGTTTAAATTATGGGCCGCTTACTTTTTCCTTAAAGATAGAAGAGCAATATAAAAAAATGGATAGTAAAGCATCTGCTATTGGTGATTCAAAATGGCAGGCAAGCGCAGATCAAACAGAATGGCCTGCATATGAAATTTATCCTGCAAGCAATTGGAATTATGGTTTGTATTTGAATGATAGACCGCTGGCAGATCAATTCAAAATAATTAAAAAGCCCTGGCCTGCTGATAATTTTCCTTTCACACAAAAATCAGTTCCGATAATGATTGAAGCAAAAGGAAAATTAATCCCGCAGTGGATATTGGATCAATATGAATTATGCAGTGTATTGCCGCAAAGTCCTGTGGCAGTTACAACAAAAGAAGAAACAATACAATTAATTCCGATGGGTGCAGCAAGATTGCGCATATCTGCTTTTCCCGTTGTGAATTAATTAAACATAAACTACGGCAAAGTGCTTCAAAGCATCATGCCTGTATTAAAAGAGCAGTTTTATTTCTCATAAGCAGTTGTTAAGTCAGAGGGAAGAGCAATCGATCAAGTTCTTAGTCTTAGGAATTTTTTTCTTCCCTCATTTTTTTAAATGTTTTATTGTATGAATAATAAAATTTAATCCTGTCAGAATGAAGAAATTTTTATTAGCAATGTTGTGCTTTGTTTGTGTTCTACAAAAAGATACGAATGCACAAACCGAAAGGCCTGTTTGGAGTAAAGAAAAAGCAAATGAATGGTATGCAACCAAAGGCTGGGTGCGCGGCAGCAATTTTATTCCGAGCACTGCCATCAATCAATTAGAGATGTGGCAGAAAGAAAGTTTTGATTCTGCTACCATTGATCGTGAATTAGGTTATGCTGAAGGCATTGGCTTTAATACCATGCGTGTGTTCCTGCATCACGTTGCCTGGCAGGTTGATCATGAAGGGTTCAAACAAAGAATGAACACTTATCTTTCTATTGCAGATAAACACCACATCAGCACTTTATTTGTTTTGTTTGATGATTGCTGGAGTGATCATTACCAGGCGGGCACACAACCTGCGCCAAAAACAGGCGTGCATAATTCAGGCTGGATAAGAGACCCGGGAAGTTTATATTTTACAGAACCAAAGCTTACGGATACACTTGAAAGATACGTGAAAGATGTTCTCACAACATTCAAGCATGACAGGCGCATTTTGTTTTGGGATGTTTATAATGAACCCGGCAATTCAAACAACGGCGATAAAACTTTGAATCTTTTGCAAAAAGTTTTTACATGGGGAAGACAGGTTAATCCTGATCAGCCTTTATCTGCAGGTTTATGGAATCCTGATCTGAAAGATTTAAATAAATTCCAGTTAGAAAATTCTGATATTATCACTTATCACAATTACAACAAAGAAGATGAACATGCAAAGGCAATTGATTCATTAAAGAAATATGGCAGGCCATTGATCTGTACAGAATATATGGCAAGAACAAGAGGCAGCATGTTTTCTAATATTATGCCTTTATTAAAAAAAGAAAATGTGGGTGCTGTTAACTGGGGTTTTGTTTCAGGAAAAACAAATACTATTTATGCCTGGGATACGCCAATGCCAGGGGGAGAAGAACCAAAGATTTGGTTTCATGATATATTCAGAAAAGATGGAACACCTTTCAGTGAAGATGAAATTAAGTTGATAAAATCGTTGACAAATACACCCTGATTTGAACCATCCAAAGCCCTCTTCAAAAGAGAGGGCTTTGGATAATATTGAACATGGCAATTTGAATAAACCTCTGTAATTGATAAATATTAAAATGATGAGAGCACTAAAACTGTTTGTACTATTATTTCTGTCACAACAATTGTTTGCGCAGGTCACAAAGGCACCCGCTTACCCGTTGCTCACACACAGTCCTTATTTCAGTGTGTGGAGTTTTACAGATGAATTAAATGAATCATCTACCAAACACTGGACGGGCACAACACAATCATTAATTGGTTTAATAAAAGTTGATGGAAAAACATACCGTTTTTTAGGTAAAGAAGACAAAGCGCCTGAAACCATTTTGCCTTCAGGCGACGAAGCTGCATATACTTGTAAATACACAGAAGCCGCACCCGCAGACGACTGGATGAATGCAGGTTTTGATGATAGCAAATGGAAAACAGGAACAGGCGGTTTTAGTGATGATGATAAAAGCGGAAAGACCATTTGGAAAAGCCATGATCTATGGATGAGAAGAAGCTTTACGCTTAACACGATTCCTGACAGAAAGCTGTATTTAAAAATGTATCATGATGATAATGTTGACGTGTTTTTGAATGGTGAAAAAATTTATAGCTGTAACTGCTGGAACAGCAGCACAGAATATTTTCCGCTTGATGATGCCATTAAAAGCAAACTGGTAAAAGGTAAGAATGCGTTAGCCATTCATGTTATAAACACTGCAGGCGGACAAGGGCTTGATGTTGGTTTAAGCATTGATCCGAAACCGGATGAAGCAATGAACCGTATTATGCCTGCCAAACAAACCAGCTTAAACATGAATGCAACACAAACAATTTATACATTCACTTGTGGCGCTGTTGATCTTGATCTGGCATTTACTTCGCCGTTGCTGATCAATGATCTCGACATTATGTCGATGCCGGTTTCTTATATTTCATTCAAAACAAAATCCAACGATGGTGCGCAACATGATGTTCAGGTATACTTCGGTGCATCAACAGATCTTGCAGTGAATGTTCCTTCACAGCAAGTAACGGCAAGCCAATATACTAATGGAGATCTTTCTCTACTAAAAGCCGGAACTGTTGCCCAGCCTGTGTTACAGAAGAAAGGCGATAACCTTCGTATTGATTGGGGCTATGTGTATGTTGCAGCGCCTTCATCATCCAAACCAAAACAAAGTATTACATCAATTGATGCAGGCCCGGAAAATTTTGTAAGCAACGCTTCAACTGTAAAAAATGTTTCAACAGGGAAACAACTTATGTTGAATACAGTTTTCCCCTCTCAAAAAGTTGGTGCAGAAGAAAAAGAAAATTTAGTGATGGTTGGTTATGATGATCTGTATGCAATTCAGTATTTCAAACAAAATTTAAAAGGCTGGTGGAAATTAAAAAAAGGAACAACCATAGAAAAAGTTTTGAATGGCGCTTATACAAATTACAGCAGCATTTTAGCCAAATGCGATGCAGTAAATAAAATGATCTGGAATGATGCAGTGGCTGCAGGTGGCGAAACATATGCAAAGCTTTGCATCACTGCATACAGGCAATCAATAGCTGCACATTCATTGGTAAAAAGCCCGCAGGGCGATATATTATTTTTATCAAAAGAAAACTTCAGCAATGGTTGTATCAATACAGTTGATGTAACATATCCTTCAGCGCCGCTTTATCTCGCATACAATCCTGAACTGATGAAAGGCATGCTGAATGGCATATTTTATTTCTGTGAAAAGAGTGGTTTGTATACAAGGCCTTATGCGGCGCACGACCTTGGCACATATCCTTTGGCTAATGGTGAAGTGTATGGTGGTGATGGGATGCCTGTTGAAGAATCCGGCAACATGATCATTCTTACTGCTGCTATTTGCAGAGCAGAAGGTAATGCAGATTATGCAAAACAACACTGGAAAACATTAACGCAATGGGTTGGTTATTTGGAAAGAGAAGGGCTTGATCCGGCTAATCAATTATGTACAGATGATTTTGCCGGTCATCTTGCGCGTAATGCAAATCTTTCCGTAAAAGCAATTGTGGGCATTGGATGTTATGCAATGATGGCTGATATGTTAGGTGATAAAACAACAGCGGGTAAGTATAAATCAATGGCGAAAGATTATGCAACCAAATGGCAGCAACTTGGTGATGCAGGCGATCACTATGCATTAACTTTTAATGATAAGAATACATGGAGCCAGAAATATAACCTGGTGTGGGATAAAATTCTGAATCTTCAATTATTTCCCCAGGATGTTTATAATAAAGAGATTGCTTATTATCTCACCAAACAAAATGAATTTGGTTTGCCGCTTGATAGCAGGAAGACATATACAAAGTCTGACTGGATAATGTGGACTGCAACTTTAACCGGCAATCAAAATGATTTTAATACGATCGTAAATCCTGTGTATAAATATTCAACTGAAACACCTACGCGCGTGCCTTTGAGCGATTGGCATGAAACAACAGATGGCAAGCAGGTTGGCTTCCAGGCAAGAAGTGTTGTAGGCGGATATTTTATAAAAGTGCTGGCGAATAAATGGAGTAAGTAGTGGGTAGTGAATGGTGAGTATCAATTATGCGCATGATAGTTGAAAGCAAAACTCACAACTCACAATTGAAAACTCACAAATAAAAAACATATTATGTGCGACATTGAGAGATTACAAAAACTTTTCCGGCAAATGCATCATGACGATCCCATCATTGTGCGAGCGCCCGGCAGAATAAATCTTATCGGCGAACATACAGATTACAATAGTGGTTTTGTTTTACCTGCTGCAATTGACAAGGCAATTTATGTTGCTGTAAACAAACGGGCAGATAATAAGGTTTATTTGTATGCTGAAGAATTCAATGAAACATTCATAGCTGATATTGAAAACCTGCGACAACCTAAATTTCACTGGAGTGGTTATGTGTTGGGTGTTGTTGAGCAACTACAGAAAAAAAACCTTTTAATAAGTGGTTTTAATATAATTGTTGATGGTGATGTGCCTGTTGGTGCAGGTATGGCTTCCTCTGCAGCCATTGAATGTGCAACTGTTTATGCATTGAGCGAATTATTTGAGCTGGGATTAAGTAAACTTGAAATGGTGAAGATCTCGCAGAAGGCAGAGCAGGAATTTGTTGGTCTTCAATGCGGCATCATGGATATGTTTACCAGTATGTTTGGTAAAAAAGATCATGTAATATGTTTGGATTGCCGCTCGTATGAATATGAATATTTTCCGTTCAAACAGGATGGGATAAAGATTGTTCTGCTGGATACAAACATCAAGCATTCACTCGCATCATCTGAATATAATACAAGAAGAAAACAATGTGAAGAAGGCGTTGCCATCGTTCAGCAGCAATACCCGCATGTGCAAAGTTTAAGAGATGTAACTATTGAAATGCTGAGTACCTGCATTGAAAAAAAATCTGTTGTATATAACCGTTGCAGGTTTGTTGTTGAAGAAATTGACAGGCTGCTTGCGGGTTGTGGCGATCTTCAGCACAACGATATAAAAACGTTTGGAAAACGAATGTTTAAAACACATGATGGCTTAAGCAAATTGTATGAAGTAAGTTGTAAAGAACTTGACATATTGGTTGAACTGGTGAAAGATGATCCTGCTGTTTTAGGTGCCCGTATGATGGGAGGCGGTTTTGGTGGTTGCACTATAAATATTGTAAAAGAAGATGCTGTTGAAGAATTGATATATGATACACGCAATGCCTATCGTGAAAGAACCGGCATGAACCTGAATGCATATGTTGCAGTTATTGAAGAAGGCGCAAAATTGTTGAGCAGGTATGTAAATGTTTAATCTTCTGTTTTTTTGAAATACGTTTTACAAAGTCTTTCCTGAAAAGGGGCTTTGGATTGCGATCAGTATTATCAAAAATCGGCCACCTAAATAACATCATTCATGAGATATTTATTAAGAAATGGTTTTGTTATAATTATAGGGCTTCTTTCCTCTTCATTATTCGCACAAAAAACATTCACCAATCCTTTATTGCCTGCTGGCCCTGACCCCTGGAATATTTATAAAGATGGATATTACTATTACACTAACTCTACAGGTAATAATATCACAATCTGGAAAACAAAGAATATAGCCTATTTATCAACTGCAGAAAAAAAAATTGTATGGATGCCACCTAAAACAGGTCCCTATTCAAAAGAGTTGTGGGCGCCTGAAATTCATTTTTTTCAAAACAAATGGTATATCTATTTTGCGGCAGACAGTGGGAATAATAACGATCACCGTTTGTATGTTTTAGAGAATGCATCTGCAGATCCTTTGCAGGGTGAATGGATATTTAAAGGCAAGCTTACAACACCGGAAGATAAATGGAGCATTGATGGCTCCTGCATTAAACTGAAACATAAATTATACCTGATATGGTCCGGATGGAAAGGCGATGTAAATGGCGAGCAGGATATTTATATTGCTGCAATGAAAAATCCCTGGACAGTTGAAGGTAAACGCACACTGGTTTCAAAACCTGAATATGACTGGGAATTGAATGGCGATCTGCATTCTGCTAATGATCCGGCGCACGTAAGCGTGAATGAAGGCCCTGAATTTTTAGTACACGACGATAAAATATTTCTCATCTATTCTGCCAGTGGTTGCTGGACGGATTATTATGCGCTTGGTATGTTAACAGCAAATGTTAATGCTGATCTGCTGGATGCAGCTTCATGGAAAAAATCTTTACAACCGGTATTTAAACAATCGCCGAAGAACAAAGTATACGCAACCGGTCATAACAGTTTTTTTATTTCACCGAATGGAAAAGAAAACTGGATATTATATCATGCCAATAGTAATCCCGGCGATGGTTGCGGCAACAAACGCAGTCCGCGTGCACAACAATTTACATGGAATGATGACGGCACTCCAAACTTTGGTGAGCCGGTTGCATCAGGTGTTGCATTGGCTGTTCCGGCGGAATGATTTAGTGTGTATGAAAAGTGAATGAAAAAAACTGTAATTGTTTTCGCATTAATTATTTTTTATCATGAAAAAAATCCTTGCAATATTTTTTATATTGATAATCG